>JAOAIJ010000037.1 GCA_026414765.1 Clostridia bacterium
CAATAAGGATGAGGCAAAAATAACCTTTGCTGATATAGAAGACAGCCTTATTCTTGTTACAAACTCTTTCTCAACCGTTACGAGCTACGAAAACCAGACTAAAAAGGCCATAACCAATAAATTTATACAGGAAGCCATGACTGAATTTTTAAAGCAGCAGCTTGAAATTTATTTTATAGAAAATAAGGCCGAGAGTGATAGGATAATTGAACAGATACTGGTCAATAAGAGAAGCCGTGAGACGGCTGAAAAGACCAGGATAAACATTAAAAAGAAGCTTTCGGGCACTATAGATATTTCAAACAGGGTAAAAAAATTCGTCGACTGCCGTACAAAGGATTTAAGTAAAAGGGAAATCTATATAGTTGAGGGAGATTCGGCCCTTGGCGCCTGTAAGCTCGGAAGGGATGCGGAATTCCAAGCTATCATGCCGGTTAGGGGTAAGATATTAAACTGCCTCAAGGCTGAGTATGACAGCATATTTAAAAACGAAATAATAGTTGACCTCTTAAAAGTCCTGGGTTGTGGAGTGGAAATAAAATCAAAGCATAATAAGGATCTGCATACTTTTGATATAAACAACCTGCGCTGGAACAAGGTTATTATATGTACCGATGCAGATGTAGACGGCTTCCAGATAAGGACACTGATTCTGGCTATGCTCTACAGGCTGGTGCCCACACTCATACAGACAGGTAAAGTGTATATAGCAGAATCTCCGCTTTTTGAGATAAGTACTAAGGAAAAGACATACTTTGCGTATTCTGATAAGGAAAAGAACGATATTGTAGCAAAATTAAAGAGCAAATATAGCATTCAGAGATCAAAGGGGCTTGGTGAAAATGAACCTGACATGATGTGGCATACAACTATGAACCCTGAAACAAGAAGGCTTATCAAGGTAATGCCGGATGATATGGAAAAGACTGAAGAGTTTTTTGATTTGCTGCTGGGTGAAAACCTGCCGGGTAGAAAAAGCTATATAGAAACTAACGGGTATAAGTACCTTGATATGATTGACGTAAGCTAAGCAGGAGATTATGATAAGCGTTGGGTTACTGTGTCAGAGATCGCCTTTGCTGCAACCATTTCTGACGATTAACATGAATATTCCGGAAAATACCCCCTCCCCCAAAAAAAGAGAGGGGTAGGGTGAGTTGGTGGAGGGAAAATGTCAAAAAACAATCCTATAGAACAAAAAATTGTCGATACCCTGGAAAAAAATTATATGCCCTATGCCATGAGTGTTATAGTATCAAGGGCAATTCCTGAAATTGACGGGTTTAAGCCGTCTCACAGAAAGCTGTTGTATACGATGTACAAAATGGGACTGTTAACAGGGCAGAAAACAAAATCTGCAAATGTTGTCGGTCAGACAATGAAGCTTAATCCCCATGGAGACATGGCAATATATGAGACTCTTGTAAGGCTGACAAGAGGAAATGGCGCTTTGCTGCATCCTTTCATAGATTCCAAGGGAAACTTCGGAAAACAGTATTCAAAAGATATGCAATTTGCTGCACCGCGTTATACAGAAGTGAAATTGGATAAAATATGCGAAGAAATATTCAGGGATCTTGATAAGAATACGGTTGATTTTGCTGACAATTATGACGGTACAATAAAAGAGCCGACATTGCTCCCTACTACGTTCCCAAGTATACTTGTGAACTCCAATCAGGGTATAGCAGTAGGAATGGCAAGCAACATATGCAGCTTCAACCTCCAGGAGGTATGTGCAGCAACCGTACAGTATATTATGGATGAGGATGCTGAGATAACCGGATATTTAAAGGCTCCAGACTTATCTTCAGGCGGTCAGCTCATATATAACCCAAAGGATATTATGGATATCTATAATACTGGCAGAGGAAGCTTCAAGGTAAGGGCAAAGTACAGATATGACAAGGCAAACAGCTGCATTGAAATATATGAAATACCTTATACCACCACTACTGAAGCAATTATGGATGCAATAATCGGACTGGTTAAGGATGGGAAAATAAAGGATATAACAGATGTCAGGGATGAGACGGATTTAAGCGGACTTAAAATAACTATAGATATTAGAAAAAGTGCGGAACCTGATAATTTGATGAATAAGCTGTTTAAGCTTACACCTCTTCAGGATACCTTCAGCTGTAATTTTAACATCCTTGTTAATGGGAATCCCAGGGTTATGGGGATAAAAACAATACTGGGTGAATGGCTTTCCTTCAGGATTAATTGTATTAAGAGACAGACTTTATTCGATATAGATAAGAAAACAGAGAAGCTCCATTTATTGCTTGGTTTAAGAAAGATACTTCTGGACATAGACAAGGCAATAAAAATAATTAGAGACACAGAGCAGGAAGCGGAAGTTATTCCAAACCTTATGAAAGGTTTTGACATAGACCAGGTTCAGGCGGAGTTTATCGCTGAAATCAGGCTGAGGAACCTTAATAAGGAGTATATTCTAAAAAGGGTCAGTGAAGTAGATGACTTACAGAAGGAAATAGATGAACTGAAAGATTTATATGGCAGCGACAGCAAGATAAGGAAGGTTATTATCAGACAGCTTAATGAAGTATCAAAGAAATACGGACAGCCGAGGCGTACGGAGATTATTCAGGAAGAGCATATTGAGGAGATAACCCATGAACACTTGATCGAGGACTATAATCTGAAGCTTTTCCTTACAGAGCACAACTATCTCAAGAAAATACCGCTCGTTTCCTTAAGGGCAAATCCCGAACACAAGCTTAAGGAAGATGATTTCATCATACAGGAGGTTGATACTCATAATAAAGCGGATTTACTATTGTTCTCAAACAAGTATACGGTATATAAGCTGAAAATATATGAGATAAGCGACTGTAAAGCCAGCAGCCTGGGAGAATACCTTTCAAATCTTCTGGGACTTGATGCTGATGAAAGGATTATTCACATTATAGCTACGGATGACTATAAAGGATATGTGCTGTTTGCTTTTGAAAATGGTAAGGCAGCAAAAATCGATCTTGAAAGCTATGCTACAAAAACCAACAGAAAGAAGCTGGCAAATGCATACTCGGACTTGTCACCTTTGGTTAAAATGATGTACCTTAATGAAGATATAGAGCTTGTTGCTTTTAGCAGCATTGATAAGATACTTATATTTAGCACCTCAAATATCAACTCCAAATCGACAAGAGATTCACAGGGAGTACAGGTGCTGAAGTCTAAAAAAGGTAGTATAATGACGGCAGTAAAGAGGGTAGAGGAAGTAGGGTTTAAGGATCTTGACTATTACAGGACTCAGAATATTCCTGCCGTAGGATGTTATCTGAAAGACGAAGATCAGCAGGATGAGCAACTAACGCTGCCGATAGACTTGTAAAATAGGTAAACAAGTCCTGTTCTTACGGGGCTTGTTATTAATTTATCTAGCTTTTACTGAAAATGGAGATAAAAATGCACCAGGCAAGCACATATAAAATTTCTGTAAGAAATCTAATTGAATATGCTATGAAGACAGGGGATGCTTATGCAGGTTACGTAAGCAGTTTTAGAATGGTAGAAGGTATAAAGGCACATACTTTCATTAGCAAATCCAGTACAGAGGAGTATTTGCCTGAGGTTCCGGTTTCCATACTGATAGAAAGAGACAATATCCTTCTGGAGGTAAGTGGACGTGTCGACGGAATAATAAAGTCCGAAGAGGAAATTGTCATAGACGAAATAAAATCCACAACTATTGAGCTTGACGAAATAGAAGAAGATTACAATCCCATGCATTGGGCACAAGCCAAGTGTTACGCTTATATATACGGTTTTCAGAACTGCATGGAAAGTTTAAAGGTACAGATCACTTACTATAATATTGATTCCGGTTCTATAAAGTGTTTCTCAAAAATAATTGGTATCAAAGAGTTGGAATACTTTTTCTATGAACTGGTGGATAAGTATGTTTTGTGGTTGAAAACCCTGCATGACTGGGAAGAAATAAGGAATGAATCCATCAGTAAGCTGGAATTTCCTTTTGAGACATATAGAAAAGGGCAGAGAAGTCTTTCGGCAGCTGTATATAGAGCCATAAAAGAGGAAGGAAAGCTGTTTGCTCAAGCCCCAACAGGAATTGGTAAGACTATGGCGGCTATTTTCCCGTCATTAAAGGCTATGGGGCAAGGCTATGCATCAAAGATATTTTATCTTACAGCAAAAACTATTACCAGGTCTGTAGCGGAAGCTGCTTTTGAAAGGCTGAGAAGCAAGGGGTTGAGGCTAAAAACCGTAACTATCACTGCTAAAGAAAAAATATGCTGCAACGGGGTTTTCTCATGCAAGCCTGAGAATTGTGAATTCATAAGAGGGTATTATGACAGAGTAAATGGTGCTATACAGGACATATTTGTTTTAGATTCATTTACAAGAGATACTTTGTCGGAGTATGCGCATAAACATAGAATCTGTCCATTCGAATTCTCGCTTGACATTTCGCTTTGGTCCGATTACATTATTTGTGATTATAACTATGCCTTCGATCCCGGTGTTTATCTGAAGCGGTATTTTATGCTTGGTACAGGAGACTATGTATTTCTTGTTGATGAAGCACATAATCTTGTGGATAGGGCAAGAGAAATGTTTTCAGCGTATATCGGCAAAAAAAAGGTTTTGGATCTGAAAAGAGAAGTAAAAGGTGTAAAAAATCTGGAGAAAAGTATTGGAGCTATAAATGATTTTCTGATTGGAGTAAGAAAAAAGCTTGAATGTGAGGATACACGGTCAATTGTGAAAAAAGAGCCCGATAGGGATTTTTACTCGGTTCTGAAAAAGTTTACGGTTAAAGCGGACAAGTATCTGTCCGGCAGCGAGCCTCTTCACTTCAGGGACAAGCTTTTGGAATTCTATCTTGAGGCCATGAGTTTTCTGCGTATCGCTGAATTTTTTAATGAAAGATATGTTACTTATTATGAAAGAAATACAAATGACATCATATTAAAACTCTTTTGCCTGGACCCTTCGTTTCTGTTAAACCAGGCAATGAAGAGGGCAAAAGCATCCATCCTTTTTTCTGCCACACTGTCACCAATGAAATATTTTGCAAAGATACTAGGTGGGGACGAAGAGCTTGACATTAAGGAAGAGAAGCCCGTAAGCCGTATCCGCCTGCCTTCACCTTTTCCAAGGGAGAACTTATGCATTATGATGGATCCGACTACTTCCACCCGGTATAGCACAAGGGAATTTTCATATAATAAAATTGCTTTATCCTTATATACCTTCTCAAGTAGTAAACCGGGAAACTTTCTTGTTTATTTTCCTTCGTACAGTTATATGAATGAAGTTTATGTTAGGTTTACAGGCATGAATACCGGAGTGGGAACTATCTGCCAGAAACCTGATATGACAGAATCAGAAAGGGAAATGTTTCTTGAAGAGTTTGCTGAATGCAGGCAAGGCAGCTTGCTGGGGTTTGCTGTAATGGGAGGAGTATTCGGTGAAGGTATCGACTTGATTGGAGAGAGGTTGTCAGGAGTTGTCGTAGTAGGTGTAGGTTTGCCCCAGATATGCCTTGAAAGAGACATAATCCGAAATTATTTTGATGAGCAGAATGGACAGGGTTTTGAATATGCATATATATATCCGGGGATGAACAAGGTAATGCAGGCAGTCGGTAGGGTCATCAGAACTGAAGAGGATAAAGGGGCGGTTTTATTGATTGATGAACGGTTTTCCTATTCTGCCTACAGGGGATTATTTCCCACCGAATGGCATCCGGTAATTGAAGTGAAAGGTAATAAATCTTTGAAAGAAATTCTTGAGGATTTTTGGACGAACTGTTTAAGAGATTAGACTGGAAAACCAAGTAGAAAAATGATATTATTTTTAGTAAATTTCACTGTAGCGGAGCATTTTTTGAAATAATTGGCCTATAACCGGGAGAATTGGCGGGGAGATATATGAAAATACAGTATTTGCTTTACATGGTTTTATTTATAGGTATTTACGGGTTGCTGAACTACTATATCGGCCGTAGAGGCTGGCAGACTATAGGCAGCAGGTTTCCCAGAAGCTGGGCTAAGGGATATTGGATAATTTTCTGGATTGCGGCATTTTCATATGTTATAGCAATGGCAGGAGTACAATTTATACCCGGAACCGTGAGCGAGATTCTGGATATTATTGGTTCGTACTGGATGGCGGCGATTTTATACTTATTGCTGACAATAGCCGTTATAGATATAATACGTATATTGCTGAAGCTTTTCAAAAAGTTTCCATCAAACTTTAGCAATAATCCAAATATTGCTTTCTTAACAGGTATTCTGGTCATTTTTCTGGTAGCGGGCATACTTGCATATGGTACATGGAACTCAAGGAGAACACATATCAAGCATTATGACATAGATATTGCCAAAAAGGCGGACACCTTAAAACAACTGCATGTAGCCATGGTTTCCGATATACATCTCGGAAAGGTAGTAAATAAAAAACGTTTGGCAAAAATGGTTGAAGGCATTAACAGGCTTAACCCGGATATTATACTTATAGCCGGAGATATACTGGATAGCAGCTTAGAGCCTTTTGCAAACGAAAATATGGGAGAAGAATTCAAAAAGCTGAAATCAAAATATGGAGTATATGCTGCATTGGGTAATCACGATTATTTCAGCGGCAGTATGGAGGAAAAGGTCAGTTTGTTCAATGATGCCGGCATTAATGTTTTGAGAGACAATGCAGTGAAGATAGGTGAGACTTTTTATTTGGCAGGGCGTGAGGACAAGTCTTCTGTAAGAAGAAAACTTGGTGGAGAAAGGAAAAGCCTTGAATCCGTTTTGGGAAATGTAGACAAATCACTACCTGTTATACTGCTGGATCATCAGCCTGTCAACCTGAGTGAGGCTGTGGGCCAGGGGGTGGATTTACAGCTGTCTGGGCATACACACCAAGGACAGCTTTTCCCGATAGATCTTATAACAAACAAAGTGTTTGAAGTAGATTACGGATATCTCCGGAAAGAAAATACCCACTTCATTGTCACCAGTGGTTATGGTACATGGGGACCGCCTATCAGGGTCGGAATCTCTGGCGAGATTGTTGATATCACTATCAATTTTAAGTAAAAAAACAAGCATAATGCTTGTTTTTTTATATGCAGGAAGTTGAAAACAACCAAACATATGTTTGAAATCGTTTTTTAATATGGTATAATTATTTTGGACACATACTTAAGTTCGATAGGAGACATACCATGCTTGATTTTAAAGTTGTATCGGATTATAAGCCTTGCGGTGACCAGCCAAAGGCTATAAAAGAGCTTGCAAACGGAATAAATATGAGATTTAAGCACCAGACTCTGCTTGGTGTTACCGGATCTGGCAAGACTTTTACAGTGGCTAATGTAATTGAAAAGGTTCAGAAGCCTACGCTTGTGATTGCGCATAACAAAACTCTTGCAGCCCAGCTTTACAGTGAATTCAAGGAGTTTTTTCCAAATAACGCAGTAGAGTATTTTGTAAGCTACTATGACTATTATCAGCCTGAGGCTTATATACCCGCAACTGACACTTATATAGAAAAGGATTCATCAATAAATGATGAAATAGATGAGTTGAGGCATTCTGCAACAGCTGCGCTTTTTGAAAGAAGGGACGTAATTATAGTTGCAAGTGTATCATGTATATATGGTTTGGGTGATCCGACAGATTACACAGATCTGATGCTATCCTTAAGACCGGGTATGCAAAAGGACAGGGATGAGGTAATCAGAAAGCTGGTTGATATTCAATATGAAAGAAATGAGATAGAATTTAAAAGAGGAAAGTTCAGGGTCCGTGGAGATGTACTGGAGATATTTCCTGCTTCTTCGTCACAAAAAGTATTCCGTGTGGAGTTTTTCGGAGATGAAATAGAAAGAATTACCGAAGTGGATTCACTTACGGGAGAAGTTCTTGGTGTAAAGCCTCATATTGCTGTTTTCCCTGCATCGCATCATGCTACGAGCAGGGCAAAGATGGAGCGTGCCATTGTTACTATTGAGCAGGAACTGGAGTGGAGACTTGAGGAGCTTAAAATTCAAGGCAAGCTGCTTGAGGCACAGAGATTGGAACAGAGAACGCGGTATGATCTGGAAATGATGCAGGAAATCGGTTTCTGTCAGGGGATTGAGAATTACTCAAGGCATATCAGCGGTAGAGAGCCGGGGAGTGCACCTTTCACCCTGTTGGATTATTTCCCTGATGATTTTTTGCTGGTTATAGATGAGTCTCATGTATCGGTACCTCAGATAGGTGCGATGCACAACGGAGACCGTTCTAGGAAAGAATCACTTGTTGATTTCGGTTTCAGACTTCCTTCAGCATTTGATAACAGACCGCTTAAATTCTCCGAGTTTGAGGAAAGAATAAATCAGGTTGTATATGTCAGTGCAACGCCCGCTCAATATGAAAGGAATCACTCGGTTCAAATAGTTGAGCAGATAATACGTCCCACCGGTCTGATTGACCCTGAGGTGATTGTAAAGCCGGTTAAGGGGCAGATTGATGATCTGATCGGTGAAATAAGTGAGCGGGTCTCAAAAAGTGAGAGAGTACTGGTTACCACACTGACAAAGAAGATGGCGGAGGATTTAACAGACTATCTTAAAGAACTGGACTTTAAGGTTGAATACCTGCATTCAGATGTAAAAACGTTGGAAAGGGTAGAAATTATAAGAAATCTCCGGCTAGGAGTTTTTGATGTGCTTGTTGGTATAAATCTGCTGAGGGAAGGATTGGATATACCTGAAGTATCAATGGTTGCGATACTGGATGCAGACAAGGAAGGATTCCTGCGTTCGGAAACTTCCCTTATTCAGACGATAGGAAGAGCGGCAAGGAATATAGAAGGAAAGGTCATAATGTATGCAGACACTATGACTGACTCAATGAAGCGTGCGATAAGTGAAACAAACAGAAGAAGAGGGATTCAGCTTAAATACAACGAAGAACATGATATCGTGCCTAAATCCATACAGAAAGGCGTAAGGGATGTAATTGAATCAACAAAAGTTGCTGAGGACAGTGCCAAATACTCAATGCGGTCTGATGAGGATAATATGGCTGTTGGAGAGATCGAAGAGCTGATTGAAAGATTATCGGAAGAAATGCGGATAGCTGCTTCAGCTCTTCAATTCGAGAGAGCTGCAGAACTTAGAGATAAAATAAAACAACTAAAGGATAAGTTATAGTAGAAAAGTTATGGAAATAAATATTGATAAGAATAGCCCCATACCGGTAGGTATACAAATAAAAGAGCAACTTAAAATGCTAATAAATTCAGGGTTTTACAAACATGGAGACAAGCTTCCCTCGATAGCGTCATATGCAGCTTCCCTTGGTGTAAACAAAAATACTGTCGTTGCTGTTTTGAAGGATCTTGAAACTGAAGGCTATATTGAATGCTTCAGAGGGAAAGGAGCATTCATTAGCCTTCAAATCCAAAATGCTCTGATCAGTGAAGAGTTTCAGCACAGAGTAGACGCTTTAATAGGTGAAGCAAACAGAAGGAAAATAACACTGAATGAACTGCTAAACCTGATAAATGTACGATTCGCTTATGTGCAGGCAAACAAGAGGGTAAAAGCTTTGTTTTTAATGGGGGTTAACAGAGAACTTATTGAATGTAATGTAAGGAAGCTTAAAGAAAATATAAGCAGGGTTGATTTCGAAGGCTTTTATATAGGAAAGGATACTATGCGCGAGCAAGTGGCGGAAGCTTTTGAAAGAGTTGACTTCGTAGTAGTTCCCAGTATAGTATATGAATACTTTAAGCTCTTGATACCGGAGAATAAACCAATAATAAAAACGGGGCCTGAATTGAGCATGCTTAAGCAGCTTGAGAGAGGGACTGAAAAGAAATCGAAAACAGCAGTTATCGGGGCTAGTCGTAATGGGGCTCAGATAATGGCAGGGATGTTTATAACAGAAAGATTTTTCAGGCCAAAGATAGTACTGGCTGCCAGAGAGATTGAGAAGTACAAGAAAGACTTGAAGGACATGGACAGTTTTGTAATATGTACCAGTGCAAAAGATGCGGTTGATAAGGTAAAATTCAGGGACAAAGCTGTGTATTTCTTTTCGGATTATGTTTGCAGAGACAGTATAAATGATATAAAAATATATCTGGAAAAAATAAATTGCACAGGTTAACTCACTTGTATTTTTATTTTTAGCTGTGCTATAATTTCTGCATGTATGTTAATAAGGCTCATAGAGGCAAACATATAAAAATAATATGATTACCAATATAACAATGGCGTTATATAGAAAAATGAAATATTTATGGGGGGTTTGAAATGGATCAAACTGAAATCAGGAATCGCGAAGCAGAGTTGTTGTACGTGATACCCGTAGGAATGCATGAGAAGGATGAGATAAATTCTCTATTAAGAGATCATCCGGAAGTAAAATTTGTTTCACTTGTAGGTATTGATTTAAGAGGAAATGATACTGATGAAAGAATTCCAATCAATAGCTTTTTGGAAGATATTGAAGAATTTTTAAGTGGTGGTGTACAGACTGACGGCTCAAGTGTAGTTTTGCCCGGAATTGCCACCCTGAACGATGGAAAAGTTGAAATTGTGGCAGACTGCTCTGTAAATTGGTTTATTGATTATAACTTTGAACACATCGATTATGAAACTGGGCGTCCGATAGGAACTTTAAGAATACCTTCATTTCTTGTACATAATGGCAGGAAAGTTGATTCCAGATCTATATTGCAAAAATCTACAGATTACTTCAAAAAGGAAATCATTAATTTGATCAGGGAGAATCCAAAGGTAGCAGAGGAGATAGGTGCTACTGCAGATGATATAAGTGAAGTTCGCCTTACTGCGGCAACAGAGCTTGAGTTTTGGGTGAAAACTCCCGATGATATTGCTGAGTATGAGGAGCTGTCTGTCTCACAAGTGCTTCAGGAACAGTACTGGAAAAGGACAAAAGGGATTGTCAGGACTGCTCTAGAAAAATCCCTGATGCTTCTGGAAAGATACGGTATAAAGCCTGAGATGGGACACAAGGAAGTTGGTGGTGTTAAGGCCCGTATCAGTGGAGACGGAAATTTAAGCCACATAATGGAGCAGCTGGAGATTGACTGGAAATTCTCTCTCGCTCTGCAAGCTGCGGATAATGAATTGCTGGCGAGGATACTGATAAAGGAGACCTTTAGAAAACATGGACTCGAAGTAACGTTTATGGCGAAGCCTATAGAAGGAGTTGCCGGAAGTGGGGAACATACCCATGTAAATGCTACAGCCAAGCTTAAAAACGGAAAAATGATCAATCTTTTTGCAGCTAAGGAAGCGAAGAAGGATTTTCTTAACCCTATCGGTTGGGGAGCTTTGATGGGGCTGTTAAAGAACTATGAGGCCGTAAATCCGTTCATTACTTCCAGCAACGATGCATTTAACCGCTTGAAACCCGGTTTTGAAGCTCCTATTTGTATAGTAGCATCAATTGGAAATAATGTTGAGGAGCCGTCCAGAAACAGAACTGTACTGGCTGGACTTATCAGGGATATGTCAAACCCCTTATCAGTCAGGTTTGAAGTAAGGTCGCCAAACCCTCATACCAATACGTATCTGGCAATAGCCGCTATTTACCAGGCTATGCTGGATGGGATAAAATACGCGGTTAAATCCGGTAAAACAGCTTCTGAGCTTGAAAAGGAGTTTTCTAAGGAAGCAGGAACGGCAAGTGAATATCTTGAAAAGGATAGGGCATATAGAAGCGAAGAAGATGTATTTGAGCATTACACGGAAGAGGAAAGAAACTCCTTTTTTGGTATACCGCCTGCAACTGTATGGGAAAATCTCAGGAGCCTGTCTGTTTACCCCGATAAAGCCTCTGTGCTGATGCAAGGAAATGTGTTTGAACAGGATATAATAAATTCATATATAAAAGCAACCTGCATTCAGTGGACCATGGAACTGAGTGAGCGCATAATTTTAGAAGGAGCCGACCTGGTAAGGAGCTGTATAAAGCGTCACAGAAGCGGTGAATTTACTGATTATGATGAAGAACTTTGGTCGAAAATAAATGCATTGAGGCATAATCTCATGAAGGATTCCCTAAAGACAAAATCTTTATTCAGCAGGATCAGGGAAGCGATTGATTCCAAAGATTATGATAAGGTTTCAAGCCTGCAGCTGGAGATGGCGTCTAAGGTAAGCGAGCTGAAAAAATTGTACAATGTTTATAAAAGAAATATTATAGAGAATGAATGGTAATATAGAAAAATCTGAAAATACTGATGAAGCTCCAAATATGTACAAATGTACAGGTTTGGAGCTTTTATTTGTGCTTTACATACCATTTTTTATGATGTATAATTTATTTCGTTGTTCATAAGATTAGTTAACAGAATAAAGTAGCTGGGGGAGCCAGGAGGCTGAGAGAGATGAAAATTTCGACCCTTTGAACCTGATGTGGTTAATACCGCCGTAGGGAAGCTGAAATAACACTATTGACGCTTATCCCAGGGTAAGTGTTTTTATTTTGTTTAAGAATGGAGGTTGTCAAAATGACACAAATTTTAGATCCGCTCAAAGAGTATCTGGCAAGACTGGTGGAGCCAAAGCCACTGATTAGTCTGGCAGCTCTTATAGCATTAATAATAGTATTAGTATTGATAAGAAGCAAAACAAGTTTAAGTGTAAAGATGCTTTCTTACGGTGCTATCGCTATTTCTGCTGCATTCATATTGTCTTACGTAAGGATATACAAAATGCCTACGGGAGGAACAGTAACACTTGCGAGTATGCTGCCCATATTCATTTTTGCTTACATAGCAGGTCCCAGGGCAGGTATATTGGCAGGAATGTGTTATGGCTTGCTACAGTTCATTCAAGATCCGTTCCTTGTACACCCTGTACAGTTTATACTGGATTATCCCCTGGCGTTTGCACTGCTGGGATTAGCCGGTCTGATAAAAGATAGATTGTTTATTGGAGCAGTTATCGGATGTGCAGGAAGATTTATTTGCCATTACCTTTCAGGAGTAGTATTTTTTGCAGAGTACGCTAATGGGCAAAATGTGTTTATATACTCTCTTGCATATAACTCTTCTTACCTGATACCTGAGCTTATTATCATATTGGGAATTCTTCTTGTTCCGAATATGAAGACAGCCATAAAGAGGGTGCGGGCAGCCAGTTATTGAAAGAAAAAAAATATGCAGATACATATGGAGGCATCTCAGAAATGAATATCTGGGGTGCTTTTTGTATAATATCTAAAAAAATTATTTTTTTCGAACAAATGTTTGCATTTTATTTACAGTTTGCTATAATAGTATATGCGTAACGATCATGATTAGGGGGCAATGGTTTGCAGGTTATTCTTACAGATGAACTGTTGACTCTGAACATATACTTTATTTAGTAAGCAGGTGTAGAATATGATAAGGGATAATATTTTTATTAAAGGAGCCAGAGAGCATAATCTTAAGAATGTCGACATCGAGATACCAAGGGACAAGCTTGTAGTAATAACAGGCTTGAGTGGCTCAGGTAAATCGTCTCTTGCTTTTGATACGATTTATGCGGAAGGGCAAAGGCGGTATGTAGAGTCTCTTTCAGCATATGCCAGACAATTTCTCGGTCAGATGGAGAAACCGGAAGTTGACTATATAGACGGATTATCTCCGGCAATATCTATTGATCAGAAAACAACCAGCAGAAATCCGCGTTCGACTGTTGGCACAGTGACTGAAATATATGATTACTTAAGGCTGCTATATGCGAGGATTGGAGTACCTCACTGCCACATATGCGGTAAAGAGATTTCCCAGCAGACGGTTGATCAGATGGTAGATCATATATTGGGTCTTGAGGAAGGTACGAAAATTCAGATTCTCGCGCCTGTAGTTAGGGGAAGAAAAGGCGAGTATCACAAACTGATAGAAGATGCTAAAAAAGGTGGATTCGTAAGAATCAGGATTGACGGAGAAGTAATGGATATAAATGACGAAATACACCTGGATAAGAATAAGAAACATACAATCGAAATAGTAGTGGACAGGCTTGTCATAAAGAAAGATATACAAAAAAGACTTGCGGATTCCATAGAGACAGTACTCCATCTTAGTAGTGGAATAGTAGTGGTCGATGTTATAGGTAAGGAGGAGCTTCTTTTTAGCCAAAATTTTGCCTGTAGTGACTGTGGAGTGAGTATTGAGGAGCTTGCACCGAGGATGTTCTCATTTAATAACCCGTTTGGAGCATGTCCTACATGCAGTGGATTGGGCACTCTGCTAAACATTGATCCTGACCTTGTTGTTCCGGAACGTTCCAAGTCGCTTGCAGATGGTGCTATTGCCGTGTCAGGATGGAACATTGAAAATGAAGATGCGTATTCAAGAATGTTTTTTAATGCACTGGCAAAACATTATAAATTTAAGCTGGATACACCAATTGACAAGCTTCCGGCAGATATTGTCGATATTATACTTTATGGAACAAAAGGTGAAAAAATCAAAGTAGAGTATGAAAGAGAATATGGAAGCGGTTCATATATGGCGGCTTTTGATGGAGTTATAAATATAGCCGAGAGGCGGTATAGAGAGACTCAGTCTGATGGAATGAAACAATACTATGAGGGCTTTATGAGCAGTAATCCTTGTCCGGATTGCAAAGGTGCAAGATTAAAGAAGGAAAGCTTGGCCGTTACCGTTGGAGGGAAAAATATACATGATGTGGTTAGCATGCCGGTACTGGAAACAAAGAATTTCTTTAATAACCTGAATCTTAATCAAAGAGACAGTATCATAGCACACCAAATAATGAAGGAAATCAATGCAAGAGTTGGATTCCTTGTAGATGTCGGTTTGGATTACCTGACATTGTCCCGCTCTGCCGGTACTCTTTCGGGAGGGGAAGCCCAGAGAATCAGGCTGGCAACTCAGATCGGATCAGGGCTTATGGGGGTTTTATATATACTTGATGAACCCAGTATCGGCTTGCATCAGAGAGACAATGACAGACTGTTGAAAACTCTGAAGCGTTTAAGGGATTTAGGCAATACCCTCATTGTTGTTGAGCATGATGAAGATACCATGTATGCTGCCGACTATATCATCGATATGGGACCTGGTGCCGGAATACATGGGGGACAGGTGGTCTGTAAGGGGCCTGTTGACGTAATCAAAGAATGTGATGAATCTCTTACCGGATTATACCTGAGCGGTAAAAAGAAAATCGAGATACCAAAGAAAAGAAGAAAGCCAAACGGTAAATGGTTGGAAATACTAGGAGCAAGAGAAAATAACCTGAAAAATGTCGATGCAAAGATACCCTTGGGAGTGTTTACATGCGTTACCGGAGTTTCTGGTTCAGGTAAGAGTTCTTTGATAAATGAGATATTACACAAAAAGCTGGCAGCAGAATTGAACAAAGCAAGAACCAGGGCTGGTGAACACGATGCAATCAAAGGGATAGAATATCTGGACAAAGTAATAGATATAGACCAGTCGCCTATAGGGAGGACTCCGAGATCAAATCCTGCGACATATACGGGAATGTTTGATTTGATAAGAGAGGTATTTGCAGGAACTACAGAAGCTAAAATGAAAGGCTATAAATCAGGACGTTTCAGTTTCAATGTAAAAGGTGGGCGGTGTGAGGCTTGTAATGGCGATGGAATAATTAAAATAGAAATGCACTTTTTGCCTGACGTTTATGTTCCGTGTGAAGTATGTAAAGGGAAAAGGTATAACAGGGAAACTCTCGAGGTAAAGTATAAAGGTAAAAATATATCTGATGTTCTAAATATGACAGTAGAAGATGCATTGGAATTCTTTAAGAATATACCCAGAATACAAAAAAAGCTTCAGACATTATATGATGTAGGGCTGGGCTATATAAAAGTTGGGCAACCCTCAACAACACTGTCGGGAGGCGAAGCACAGAGGATTAAGCTTGCTACCGAACTTTCAAAAAGAAGTACCGGAAGTACTATGTATATTCTTGACGAACCTACCACAGGCTTGCATGTTGCGGATGTCCACAGACTGATAGATATATTGCACAGACTTGTTGAGGCAGGTAATTCTGTACTGGTTATTGAACACAATCTTGACGTTATTAAAACAGCTGACTATTTGATAGATCTTGGACCTGACGGGGGAAACCGAGGTGGAACGATAGTAGCTCAGGGTACTCCCGAGCAGGTAATTAAAGTAGACCGATCCTATACGGGGCATTTTTTAAAGAAAATTCTGCAACAATAATAAAAAATCCTTGGATGTATTTACATCCAAGGATTTTTTTATACAGATTAGTTTACTATAAATTAACTAGCTGTAAGGGTATATTATGTACTTGATCATATTGACACATAATTATTGCATAAGTGGGAATAATTACAAAGTGTTTAATCAATTATAATCTATTATTGAGAAATACATTATATTCATTCATATAAAACGTACATACAGTAAATTATAATAATTATTATGAATCCTTATGCTAATGGATCAATAATGTATACGATAAACAATACTAGTGTGCTAGTAAACTAGCGAGAAGTTTTACTGTTTTTTATAAAAAACAGTAAAAAGATAAATGGTTGTAAAGCTTGATTTATCAGGCTTTACTAAATTGTTGGCGAAACAATTGTTAAATATATGTTAACTGATATTGTATTCACTTTAACACTGGTATATAATCTTTTTTGGGTTTATTCGTTAATTAGTTGCAGAACTTACAGGCATAACATAACAAGTATGTCTGTTTAAATAAATAATTGCATTAATGTCTGGATTCAATCAATTTAAAAACGGGGGAAGATAATCAGATGTTTAGAATATCACCAAAAGAAGAGAAATTTTTCGATTTGTTTGTCGAAACAGCGGAGAATGCTTGCAAATCTGCTGTTATGCTGGAAGAGTTAATGAAAAATTATATTGACATCGAAAAAAAGGTAAAAGCTATTGAAGAAACTGAACATGAGTGTGACCAGAGAGTCCACGTCATAATGGAACAGTTGAACAAATCATTTATTACTCCTATTGATAGAGAAGATATATACTTAATAGCAAAAGAGCTTGATAATATCACTGACTCCATAGAGGCTACTGCTCATAGGTTTGTTATGCTAAACGTAAATTCTATTACTGATGAGGCAAAGAAGCTTGCAGAATTGATAGTAGCTTGTACCAAAGAATTAAAAGGTGTAATGGTAGAAGTAAAAAATATGAAGAAGAGCAATAGTCTTCAGAAAAAAATAATAGAAGTAAACAGATTGGAAGACTATGGCGATACTATCTTTAGAAATGCGGTAACTAACCTCTTTAAAAATGAAAAAGATCCTATAGAAGTAATTAAGTGGAAGGAAATGTATGAACTGTTAGAGAGTACATTAGATGCCTGTGAAGATGTTGCAAATATCGTAGAAGGGGTTGTAATGAAACATGCTTAGTGAGGTAACTTTTGTTTTAGTGCTTGTAGTTATTCTTGCACTTGCATTCGACTTTATAAACGGCTTCCATGATACTGCAAACTCTATTGCAACATCAGTATCGACAAGAGTTTTATCTCCGAAACAAGCTATTATTATGGCAGCGGGCTTAAACTTCCTAGGCGCTCTATTAAGTCATAAGGTGGCAAAAACTATTTCGAGCGGCCTTGTAAGTATAGAGAACAATTCAGTTGGCCAATACATAGTAATCGCAACATTAATTGCAGCAATTATATGGGATTTGATTACCTGGTATTTCGGTATTCCAAGCAGTTCATCCCATGCCCTTATAGGTGGACTTTTAGGTGCTTCTATAGCTTATTTCGGGAGCTTTGATATTGTAATATGGAAAGGTGTCTTTAAAAAAGTTGTTGTACCGCTTGTAACATCTCCAGTTATAGGTTTTGTGCTTGGATATTTTATAATGTCCATCCTATTCAGGATACTTAGACCTTTCTCACAGCGTTTTGTAAATAGATGGTTTTCTAAGCTGCAGATATTATCAGCAGCATTTATGTCTCTTGAACATGGAAGAAATGATGCACAGAAATCGATGGGTATTATCACTCTGGCGTTGATTAGTACAAATCTGCTTCCCAAAGGTGCAGATGTACCTACTTGGGTAATGTTAGCATGTGCGGTAGCTATGGCACTGGGTACTTCGGTCGGCGGATGGAAAATAATAAAAACTATGGGTGTAAATATGATCAGACTTCAACCGATAGGCGGATTTGCAGCAGAAACCGGAGCTGCTATAGTGATAGCAACTGCTTCTACAATAGGTGCACCTGTGAGTACTACGCATGTTATTTCAACATCTATAATGGGAGTAGGAGCTTCAAAAAGACTTTCGGCTGTCAGATGGGCATTGGCAAGAAATATTGTTTGGGCCTGGGTGCTTACTATACCGATAACTGCGTTATTAGGAGCATTAATGGCTTTGATTATCAAGTTTTTTGTAGGTTGATTTTACTTTACTAAAAACAAAATACCTGTGCTTTAGTCAAAACTGAAAGATATATTGACTATAGTACAGGTATTTTTATTTAATTAAAGGTAAACTCTTTTATTTATCTGGATGGAATATAAGTAAGTTTGATGCTGGTTAGACTGGGTATATATAATATGATATACTTATTTAAACGGATTTTTATATGGAATATTCTATAAATAGAAAATAGGGAATATTTCCATATAATTGAAAATTTTTATAGATATAATATACTGTTTTTAGAATACGTTAATGTTAATACTATGGGGTCAGGCTGATTTGAAAAAATGAACCCTGTAATATTTCTGGGAGCAGTTATTTAATGCTACCATGAAGTACGGAAGGAGATGAATGGTATGATGATGTGTTCGGTTTGTAAAGAAAACTTTGCAGTAGTATTTATTACAAAAATAATGGATGGAAAGCAGGTTCAGGAAGGGTTATGTCTGACTTGTGCAAAAAAACAGGGTATACAGCCGGTAAACCAACTGATTGAACAAACCGGTATGACAGATGATGATATTGAAAGTTTAAATAAACAGGTTGGAAGCTTGTTTGAAAATATTGATATGGATAGTCTGAACAATGCTAATCCAGGTGCAAATGCTCAGCCTGTAGGGGGAAACCCGTTTTTTAGTTTTATCAACAAAGCCTTTGGAAAGAATGAAAACAATGCTGATACTGCTAGTAATGAACAGAATAGAGAAACGGCCGAAGAAAAGGACGGAAAAGGCCAGGGGAATAATACCAGAACAAAAACTCAGGAAAAGAAAAGCCCCAAGAAAAAGAAGTACCTTGATATGTATGGCACTAATCTTACCGAACAGGCAAAGGAAGAAAAGCTTGACCGTGTTATAGGCAGACACAGGGAAATCGACAGAGTAATCCAGATATTGAACAGGAGAACCAAAAATAATCCTGTACTGATAGGCGAACCTGGTGTGGGAAAAACTGCTATAGCAGAGGGGCTGGCGGTGCGAATTGTTAAAAAGCAGGTTCCTGCAAAGCTATTTAACGCGGAGGTTTACTTGCTGGATCTGACGGGAATAGTGGCGGGAACTCAGTTCAGGGGACAGTTTGAAAGCCGTATGAAAGGTATAATTGATGAAGCAAAGCAGTTTGGGAATATTATACTTGTTATTGATGAACTCCATAATATTATGGGTGCTGGTGAAGCAGAAGGAGCAATGAATGCGGCCAATATTTTAAAACCTGCATTATCCAGAGGGGAAATTCAGATAATTGGGGCAACCACACTTAATGAATACAGGAAACACATTGAAAAGGATACTGCACTGGAAAGAAGGTTTCAACCGGTGCTGGTGGATGAACCTTCCATTGAAGATTCCATCGAAATATTAAAGGGCATTAAGGATTACTACGAGAGCTACCACAGAGTCAAGATTTCAGATGAAGTAATTAAGAATGCAGTTATTCTTTCTGAAAGATATATAACAGACAGATTTCTTCCTGACAAGGCTATAGATGTAATAGACGAAGCAGGATCAAGGGCTAATCTGAAAAATGTCGGACTTGTAGAACTTGAAGCACTTAAAGAAGAACTAAAAAAAGTACAGGAAGAAAAGGAAAGTGCCATTTCTGCCGATTCCATAGAGGATTATCAGAAGGCAGCAGACCTTAAAGTACATGAATGCAAGCTTATACAGAATATTAAAGACATCGAGGATAGAAATAAAGATGTGGAAATAACGATAGATGATATAGCTTACGTAATAGAAGCATGGACTAAGATACCAGTTCAGAGAATAACCGAGGTAGAAACGGAAAAGCTTTTGAACCTTGAAGAAAGACTGCATAAAAGAGTGATTGGGCAGGATGATGCAGTAAAAAGTGTTGCAAAAGCAATAAGACGAAATCGGGCTGGGTTCAGTAAAAAGAAAAGGCCGTCATCATTTATATTTATCGGACCTACGGGTGTAGGAAAGACGGAATTAGTCAGGGCATTGGCTTTGGAGCTCTTTGAGAGTGAGGAAGCGCTTATAAGACTTGATATGTCTGAGTATATGGAAAAACATACAGTATCAAAGCTTATAGGCTCCCCCCCGGGATATGTCGGATATGATGATGGCGGGCAGCTTACAGAGAAAATAAGGAGAAAGCCGTACTCGGTCATTCTTATGGATGAAATGGAAAAAGCACATCCTGATGTATTTAATATGCTATTGCAAATATTGGAGGATGGCAGGCTTACTGATAGCCATGGAAGAACTGTGAATTTTGAAAATACGGTTATCATAATGACTTCAAATGCAGGAACTACCTTGAAATCTAATGGTATCGGGTTTGCAAACGATGGCTATAGTGCACTGAAAAATAAGATTACTGAAGTGATGAAAGAAACATTCAGACCTGAATTCCTTAATAGGATTGATGAAATAATCATATTCTCAGAACTGAAAAAGGATGAGCTAAGACAGATTATTGATCTGATGTTGAAAGAGGTTATTGATGAAGTTATTGCGAAGAATATGAAAATCAGTATATCTGAGGGTGTGAAGGAGTATATTCTGGAAAAGGGTTACGATGTAAAATATGGGGCACGTCCTTTGAGAAGAACGATACAGAGGTATATAGAGGATGAATTGACGGATTTATTCCTGAAGGGTGTATATAAGGAAGGAAGTAATATTACTGTTGAATGTGAAAACGGAATGATAGTTTTTAGTTGATTATAGTAAAACAATTATCTACATTAATAAAATGCGAAAAAGTGCACTAATGCTAGTATTAGTGCACTTTTTCTATTTATATGCAAATTGCAATAGACATTATCTTCTTTAAAACAATCTCAAAACGGTATAATATTACAAATTTATTATAAATTTCATAAACGTATTGACAATTATCCATGCTGTATATAAAATATGGATAAGACAAATACTTACAAATGTGGTTCATGTTACTATTAACATTGTTTTATCAGTAAGGAGTGATGGTAATAAGAATAAATTAATTTTATTTTTATAGGTTGGATTCTTAACTTAATATAAAGATATAAAAAACAAGTATATAGTGTAGTAAAGTAGGGTTTCCAATAGTTTTACAATATGCTTGATTTATGTATATGTTAGAAATAAACCTTTTTGTAATTTTATTTTATTTTTTTAGCGTATGAATATGTAATCTTTATTATGAATTTCCATTCTATGTAAATCTTTTATTGTATTTCTGTTTCTATTTTCCATTTTATCAGATTTTTCTTTTGTTTAGCTTTTACTTATATTTTTGTTTATGTTTTTTACTTTTGCTGTAAAATCTTTTCTAAGGGTTTACGTTTTTTTTGGCTTAAAGCTGCTCTATTTCGCTATTCTTATTCCTTTATTATTTTTGTGACTCATAAAAAATAATTTCCAACTGCTCTAATCCAGTTCAACTAAATAATTAATATCATTTATCACTTTTGTAAACTAATCTGGCGTGAATGTATTAGGTAGAATAAGCAGGCTTGTTATTGCAATTGGTGGTAAATATTGCTGTATGCCGGACCGGTATTTGTCTATTTGTGTTAATTATCGGACATGAAAAGGCAGCCAGGCAAGTGCATAACAAAAATGTAAGACAGAAAGGAGACGATACTAATGAACTATTCTTAATATGTAATAAATCTGTAAGAAAATATATGTAATTAAAGTGAAAATTTGGAGGTATGTATATGAGAAGTAAGTTAATAAAAAGTACTTTTACGCTTTTATTGGTATTGGCATTCTGTTTCAGCCTGTTTGGGTCCACATCTTTGGTTTTTGCTGCAAATGTGAATTACACGATAACCTATACCAATACAAGTGCAACAACAGTTTACGCTCACTGGGGCATCAACGGCTTTACCGGTGTACAGGATACATTAATGACAAACAAAGGCTCGGGTAAGTTTGAAGTTACAGTCAGTGTTCCCGATGGAGCCACACTTGATTATTGTTTCCACATTACTGCCCCAAGTGATTATTGGGACAATAATAGCAGCAATAATTGGCACGTAGTCGTTACATCACAGCCTCCTGCTGGATTAACAGTGCATTTCAAGAGACCATCAAGCTGGGGAACAAGCATAAAAATTCACTACTGGAACATGGTGCCAAGCGGTACCCAGACTACATGGCCCGGTACGGCAATGACATCTGAAGGAAGTGACTGGTATAAATTTACTATTCCCGGTGTAACAAGTGCAAGTATGATTTTTAACGACGGTAGTGGGCATCAGACCGCTGATCTGTCCAGAAGTAATACGGAAGGCTGGTACTACACTGACAATGCATGGTATAACTCAAATCCTGAAACTACTCCTCCAAATCCTTCAGCAGACCCTGACAGCTTGAGAATCTACCAGGTTATGGTTGAGTCCTTCCAGGATGGGGATTCCACAAGGGATTACAATACAGGCTATGGACCAAGCGCTCATAAAGGAGATCTGAAAGGTATAAAGAATGCTCTTCCATATATAAAAAGCCTTGGGGTCAATGCAATATGGATGACACCTATATTTAACTCGAACGGCAGCTCTGCGCTTGATGCAACAGGTTATTTCGCACAGAATTATTTTGAGATCGACCCCAAATTCGGAAGTCTACAGGATGCAAAAGATCTGGTAAATGCAGCTCATGGTCTTGGAATGTATGTGTTCCTTGATGGAGTATTCGGGCATCATAAAAACGTATCCATACCGCCTTCTCCAAGCGGATACTACCCTAGCGGCGGTAGTGATCCTGTCTCTTACCCCGGAAGCCTGAACTTCTATAGGGAGGTTGCTACATGGTGGATTGACCAGCTGGAGATAGACGGATGGAGACTTGACCAGGCTTATCAGGTTCCGGTCCAATACTGGAAGGAAATCCGCGAAGCTGTAGAAGCAAAGTGTCTTGCAAGGAAAAATGCTGGAAAACAGTGGGGAACTTTAGGATATATGGTTGGCGAAATATGGAAGGGTGAAACAGATATTCAGAATCAAGGCTACAATAGCGATTCTGCTCCCGGTCTGCACTCCTGCTTTGACTTTCCACTGAGATATAAACTGGTATCAACCCTGGCAACCAAGGAAAGCATCAATGAATCCGGTGCAAAAGGACAGCCTGCTTCCAGCCTGAGAGACGGGTACAATACCCATAACGTATATGCTTCCCACGCTCACCCCAACCTGATGCTTACCAATCACGACTTGGTAAGATTTGGAGACCTGATTCAGAGGGCAGGTTATGGTGGAAAGGAAAATGCCGATTACTGGAGAAGACATAAAGCTGCTTTCAGTTTTATGGCAGCTTTTACAGGGCCTATTACGATTTATTATGGTGATGAAATAGGTGATGAGGTACCGAATTTTGTATACCAGGGCGATCTAGGCTATTATGATGACCATGTATCCAGGTCAACAGGACAGACTTCTGGTTTTAATACAAACCAGACAGATCTTAAAAACTATGTAACTTCTCTGATGAACTTAAGGAGCCAGCATCCTGCTATGTGGGATGGTGCAAGGACAAACTTAAGGGCTGACAGTACAATTTATGTTGACTTCAAATCTGCAACAAATGACAAGGTAGTATATGTCCTGAATACAGGCTCAGCTACTTCTAGCGTATCTATCTCACAATCCCAGGTAGGAGGTACATCACTTAAAAATGCACTTACAGGTGCTGTAATTAATGCTTCCGGCGGTAGTTATACTGTTTCTGTAGAAAAGCTGAGTGGAATGTTCTTACTGGTTCAGTAGTACATAAGACTTGCAAAATCTTGAAAGGCGGATACAGGCAGCATATATTGATACGCTGCCTGTATCAAAATAAATATTTGATATTTATATGAAAAATACAATATTATCAGAAAGGATTAAGATATGTCTAAAAATAATTTTTCCAAAAGAGCTTTGTCTATATTAGTAGCTCTGGTATTCTGCTTCAGTCTCATCGGTTCGACATCCGTAGTTTTTGCTGCCGATGTAAGCTATACTTTGGTATATACAAACTCAACTGCCACAACAGTATATGCCCACTGGGGCTATAACGGCTGGAACGGAGTACAGGATACACTGATGACCAACAAAGGCGGGGGTGTGTTTGAAGCTACAGTAAGCGTGCCGGACGGAGCTACGCTTAACTATTGCTATCATGTCACAGCTCCAACAGATTATTGGGATAATAACGGCGGCAGCAACTGGAGCCTGGTTGTTAGCAGCACAGGGCTTACAGTACATTTCAAGAAACCTTCCACATGGTCGTCACGTATAAAAATCCACTACTGGAACCTGGTACCAACAGCTACACAGACTACCTGGCCCGGTTTGGATATGTCATCTGAAGGAAATGGCTGGTATAAATATACCATTCCAAATGCAACAAGTGCCAGTGTGATTTTTAACGACAATAATGGGAAGCAGACTGCAAACTTGTCCAGAAGCACTGCCGAGGGTTGGTATTATACCGATAATGCCTGGTATAACTCAAATCCTGAAGCCACCATTCCGGTGATTAGTGCTACACCTGAACCAAAGGCATATGCAGCGGCTCAAACTGTCAGACTGAGCAGCTCGAACACAACTGATAAAATTTACTATACAACCGATAATACAACCCCTACGACTTCTTCTACCTTATACACAGCTCCTATTACTGTTTCCACTTCTACGGTTATTAAAGCAATTGGCGTAAATACTTCGGGACAATCAGGAAGTGTCCATATCTTCTCATATACAATCGATCCCAATATCGATACTGAGCCGCCTGCCATAGTTTCAAGTCTGCCGGTAGGACAATCGGATACGGCAGTCAGTGTCACTTTTACAATAAGTGATAACAAGCCTGCAACAACTACGGCTTATTATACCAAAGACGGTTCAGATCCTACAGTAGCTTCACCTGTTTATGTTTCAGGCAATGCTTCGTCCGGATTGACAGGTCCTGCAATAACTATATCACAGTCTACCACACTGAAGTTCCTGGTAATAGATGGAGCGGGTAATCAGACTCCTCAGAGTTTCTATTATAATATAGGACCTGTTACAAAAGGTGATTTTAGGGAAGATACTATATACTTTGTAATGACCTCACGTTTTTATGACGGTGACACCAGTAACAATACACACTGCTGGGATGATACAAAAGCTGGAAACCCGGATTCTGACCCTGCCTGGAGAGGGGACTTCAAAGGGTTGATTCAAAAGTTGGACTATATAAAAGCACTTGGATTCAGTGCAATATGGATAACCCCTATCGTTCAAAATGCTAGCGGCTATGATTACCATGGGTATCATGCTATCAACTTCAAAAAGGTAGACCCGAGGTATGAATCGGCTGATGCAAAATACCAGGATCTGATAAATGCAGCCCATGCAAAGGGTATGAAAGTAATTCAGGATATCGTATTAAATCATACGGGAAATTTCGGTGAGGAAAATCTTTTCCCAATGTTTAAGAAAGATCCTACCAAGCCTGATGTTTCTGCGAATATGATAAAAATAACTGATAAACTTCCTGCAAACTATGATTCTTTGACTCCCAGCCAGCAATATGATGCAAGGATAAACATAATGAAAAATCTGCCTGCAAACAACAACATATATCATACTGAAAAAAGCCTTTCATGGGAGTCATATACAGTCCAGACAGGTCAGATAGCGGGGGATTGTGTTGATTTGAATACGGAAGAACCTAATACTATTCAGTACCTAATCGATGCCTATAACCAGTATATTGACATGGGAGTAGATTCTTTCCGTGTAGATACTTTAAAACATATTAGCCGTTATGATATGAACAGGTTTTTTGTACCGGCCTTCAAGCAAAGGGGCGGGTCAAACTTCTTTATCTTCGGGGAGGTCTGTACAAGATATAGAGATGTGTGGAACAGCGGAATTCCTGCCATCTCAGCGCCATTCTATACATGGAAGGAATCAAAAACATATCCGGGTGACAGTGTGTACAGTTACGATGCAAACAAGCTTTCGGTAGAGCAAAACTGGGCTGATAATGTATCAACTGCAGGACAACCCGAATCAAGCAATGCTTTCCTCTCAGGCAACAACTATCACACAGTTGACTACTCCAAGTTCTCTATGGGCGTAATAGACTTTCCGATGCATTGGGCATTCAAAACCGCTCAGGAAGCCTTTAACATGAAATATGGCGATAAATATTACAACGATGCAACCTGGAATGTCACCTATGTGGATTCGCATGACTATGCTCCTGATGGAGCTCCTGAAAACCAGAGATTTGCAGGAACACAGGATACCTGGGCTGAAAACCTGTCACTTATGTTTACATTCCGTGGGATTCCATGCATTTACTACGGATCTGAAATCGAGTTTATGAAGGGTGCGCCTATAGATGTTGGACCAAACGCACCTTTGAGTACAACAGGAAGAGCGTATTTCGGAAGTAAAATAGAAGGAAGTGTTCAGGTACAGGATTATGGGAAATATACAAACGCTACAGGCGAAATGGCAAATACGCTGAATCATCCTTTAGCTCAGCACATCCGCAGGTTAAACCTTATCAGGAGAAGCGTACCTGCATTGCAAAAAGGTCAATATTCAACTGAAAATATTTCAGGAAGTATGGCATTCAAGAGAAGATATACCGATACAACAAAAGGTATTGACAGCTTTGTGCTTGTTACAGTCTCAGGAGATGCAACCTTTAACAGTATTCCGAATGGTACATATAAAGATGCCATAACCGGTGACACCAAGACGGTGACCAATGGTACATTGACAGCATCTTGCTCCGGAAAAGGAAATGCCAGAGTTTATGTCCTGAACGGTACAGGAAAAATCGGTGATACAGGAACATATTTGAAGTAATACAAATTGTGTAAATAATTAACCATCTTATTTCCCTAGGCTATAAAAGGGGTCAGTTCTTACAAAAGAACTGACCCCTTTTAACTTATACTCTTCAGTGCATAAAATTTTTTTATTGTATTGACTACGGTGTATACCATATGTAAAATGTAATTGAGTAAAATTATGGTAAATATGTTATAAGATATAAAATATACCGTTTTTACTATATTTGTACGGAATTTGCTGAAAAAAAGCAGAAGCATATTTCAGGATCAGATCTTCGAAAACTTAATGCATAGTAATATTAATTTAAGTTTTCGTTTTTATTCCCTGCTATCGATTTTGTTATTCTTGTTTTGAATATCATTTGAATTGTCTTATGACAATAAATATCTTATCATCCATAAAACCCGGGACCGTTTTGGTTATTGTTAAAGACCCTATAAAAAGGCATCTTGGCAAATGTTCTAAATAAACCAAAGGCAGAAAGGTGGTAACGTAAATGGATTATTCTTAATTTGTAGAACAAGCTGTAAAAATTATTAAGTCAAAGTGAATTATTTGGAGGTATGCCATATGAGAAATAAGTTAGTTAAAAGTACTTTTGCATTTTTGCTGATGTTGGTATTCTGCTTTAGTCTGTTTGGGTCAACATCGTTAGTATTGGCTGCTGATGTAGAATATACAATAACCTATACCAATACCAGTGCAACTACAGTTGTTGCTCACTGGGGTATAAATGGCTGGAACAGTGTACAGGATGTTCAGATGACAAGCAAGGGCGGGGGTGAATTCGAACTAAAGGTCAGTGTGCCTAACGGTACTACTCTAAATTATTGTTTCCACATTACAGCACCAACAGATTTCTGGGATAATAATGGAGGACGCGACTGGAGTGTACTTGTCGGAACTCCGGTTCCGGCAGGCATAACTGTACATTTTAAGAGACCATCCACCTGGGGAACGGACATCAAAATATACTACTGGAATATGTTACCGAGCGGTGAGCAAATTGCATGGCCGGGTGAGGCAATGGAATCCGAAGGTGAGGACTGGTATAAATTTACTATTCCGGCTGTAATAAGTGCCAATATAATTTTCAATGATGGGAACGGACACCAAACTCCGGATTTATTCAGCAATACTACTGAGAGTTGGTACTATACCGATAATCTCTGGTATGATTCAAATCCTGACAATAATCTTCCACCACCTCCAAGCTTTAATGATCCGGACAATCTAATAACTTATCAGATAATGGTTGAAGCATTCCAGGATGGGGACCATGCAAAAAATTACAATACAGGTTATGGACCAAGTGCTCACAGAGGTGACCTGAAAGGTGTAAAAAATGCCCTTCCGTATATAAAGAGCTTGGGTGTCAATGCTATATGGATGACACCGATATTTAACTCAAACGGCAACTCTGCACTTGACGCAACGGGCTATTTCACTCAGAACTACTTTGAGATTGATCCGAAATTCGGAAGCATGAGGGATGCTAAAGAGCTTGTAAGAGAAGCACACAGGCTTGGAATGTATGTTTTTCTCGACGGAGTATTCGGACATCATAAAAATGTGCCAATACCGGCTTCTCCAAGCGGGTATTACCCTACAGGAGGAAATGATCCGGTATCTTATCCCGGAAGCCTTGACTTTTATAAGGAGGTTGCTACCTGGTGGATTGATAAGCTGGAAATAGACGGCTGGAGACTTGACCAGGCTTATCAGGTTCCTATCGAATATTGGAAGGAGATCCGTGAAGCAGTAGAAGCCAAATGCCAGGAAAGGAAAAATGAAGGAAAGCAGTGGGGTACCTTAGGCTACATGGTAGGAGAGATTTGGAGGAGTGAAAAAGAAATTCAGAGCCAAGGCTACGGCAAGAATACTGATCCCGGTCTGCACTCCTGCTTTGACTTTCCTTTGAGGTACAGACTAGTATCGACCCTGGCCACAAAGGAAAAAGTAAATGAAGACAAAGCAAAAGGACAGCCAGCTTCATTCCTGAATGAAGGGTATAACACTCATAAGGTGTATTCTTCTCATGCACACCCTAATCTGATGCTTACCAACCACGATTTGGTCAGGTTTGGAGATTTGATCCAGAGGGCTGGCTACGGCGGCAAGGAAAACCCCGACTACTGGAACAGGCACAAGGCTGCCTTTAGCTTTATGGCAGCTTACACAGGCCCCATTACAATCTATTACGGAGATGAAATAGGTGATGAAGTACCGAATTTTGTATTTGAGCGTGATTCTGGCTATTACGATGATCATGCATCCAGATCGGCAGGCCAGATATCTGGATTTGACTCAAATCAGACCGATCTTAAGAACTATGTGACCTCTTTAATGAAACTGAGAAAAGAGCACCCTGCTTTATATGACGGCAAAAGGAAAAATTTAAGGGCTGACAATACAATATATGTGGATTTCAAATCAGCCGATAATGACAAGGTAGTGTATGTCTTGAACACAGGATCATCTACTTCTACTATATCTATTCCGCAAGAGCAGGTAGGAGGCACATCGCTTAAAAATGCAATTACAGGTGATATCATCAATGCTTCTGACGGTAATTACACTGTTTCGGTAGATAAACTGAATGGAATGTTCCTGCTGGTTCAGTAGTTTATAAGCTGTAAGAAAATTTTATTAAGATGCCGTGGGGCAGTACTTAAAATAAAGGACTGCCCCACGGCATTTATGCAGGCAATTGAATTATAAACTCTGTTCCTTTGCCCGGATTGCTGTTAACTCTAATATCACCGTTATAAAGATTCACAATATGCTTTACTATTGATAGGCCAAGACCTGTTCCACCCATGTTTCTGGATCTTCCCTTATCAACCCGGTAAAATCTTTCAAAAATTCTGGGTATATGCTCCTGCGCGATGCCTATACCCGTATCGCTTACTATAATTACTACTTTTCCTTCGGATCTGTAGCTTTTTACGTTGACAGCACCGTTTTCACTATTATACTTTATTGCGTTATCGATAAGGTTTATGAGCATTTGCTTGATACGGTCCTTATTGGCAATTATTGTAATGTTGCTGTCGATTTCGTCTGTGACAGTTATGCCTTTCTTTTCTGCAACTCCCTGGAGTATTGAAAGTACTTCTTCTACAATGGATTTTAAATTGTGCTTTTCTATGTTTGAGTCCTTTTGGCGGTTTTCTATTTCAGAAAGCTGCAAGATATCATTTATGAGCATATACAGTCTTTCAGCTTCTATATCAATAATTTCCAGGAATTTCTCCGATACGTCAGCATTGTTTATAGCGCCGCTTCTGAGTGTCTCGACAAAACCGCGTATTGATGTCAATGGTGTCTTCAGTTCATGTGTTACATTTGAAACAAATTCAGTTCTGATCTGCTCCAGTTTTTTGATATTTGTTATGTCCTGTATGAAGATAATACCTCCTGATATTTCATGTAGTCCGGAGTATTCTGAATCCTTTGGTTTTATCGGATTTGTATATACTCTTAAGACCTTATCTTCAGGTGGTCCGATTATTACTTCATTAATAAGGGATGTATTCTGTTCTACGGCTTTTTTGACATACGCATTTATCTGATTGTTGCGCACCAGCTCCAGAATATTATGGCCTAATACTTCTGCTTCATTTTTTACATTGAACATTTCCCGGGCCATATCATTTATGAGGATAATTCTATATTTGGTATCTACAGCTACTATCCCGTTTATCATACTATTCATTATTGAATCGAATTTTACATTTTTATCAATAAGATTATCGACGGTTTCTTCCAGTTTAGCGGCCATATCGTTAAAAGTCTTGGAAAGAAGTCCGAACTCATCTTTTGTCGCAATATTTACACGCTTTGTATAGTTTCCCTTCGATATCTCATTGGATATGGCTATCAATTCATTAATAGGCTTGATTGCAGATGATGAGAATTTTAGAGCAAGTAATGTTGTAAGCAATAAAGCTGCGAGAATACCAATAATAGTATAATACCAGATTATTTTATCTATGTTTTTCAACATCATCAGAGGTACGGACACCCTGACTATGATCTGGTATTCTTTGATAGGCATGGCTATATAAAGGTAATCAACGTCCAGCGTTTTGCTGTGACGTATATCCTTACCAGTTTTTCCCTTGACAGCTTGTTGGATTTCCAGACGGTTAAGGTGGTTTTCCATCGTATGGTAATCGTCTTCGGATTCACCTAATACATTGCCCTTGAAATCAATGAATGTAATTCTTGAATGAATTGCTTCTGAAGAATAAGCTGCATCCGGGTTGATAAGCAGACCTGCATACTTGTTTGCAATACGGTTATAGTCCAGATCATCTTTTTCCGATATATATTCCGAGACCCTGTCTTTGATCAGCGATGCGGTATCTATCAGTTTGTTTTCTACTTCCTGCTTGTAGAATTTTTGTGTCAGTTCCGAGATAAAAAAGCCTGTAACTGATATACCTATTATTATAAGAATAATATAGTACAGGAAAATCTTTCTTTTCATGATTGTTTCTGACCACCTTTTGTCATAGTATGCAAGCCAACACGCCGCATCAGATGAGTCAATTACTTGTGTTTTGACCCCTTGTCATTGAATCTGTATCCTATACCCCTTACTGTTTCAATGTATACGGGATTATTGTCGTCATCCTCAATCTTTTGCCGCAAATACCTTATATGGACATCTACAGTTCTGGTTTCCCCATAGTAATCAAAACCCCAGACTTTTTCAAGAAGCAAATCCCTTGATAGAACCTTACCTTTATTTATGACAAGCATTTTCAACAGTTCAAACTCCTTTAGAGGCAGTTCCAGAAGGTTACCTGCTTTATAGACTTCTCTCCGTACACAGTCTATGCTGATATCGCCATGCTTTATAAGCTCTGTTTCTTCAGGAGAAGGATTATTGACACGTCTGAACAGGGCCTTGACACGGGCAACAAGTTCTCTTACACTGAACGGCTTGGTTATGTAATCATCTGCTCCGAGTTCCAATCCCAATACCTTGTCAAACTCTTCACTTTTTGCGGTTAACATTATTATAGGGATGTTTTTTGTACGTATATTCTGTCTAAGCTGTCTACATACCTCAAGGCCGTCTATCCCGGGAAGCATGATATCCAATATGAATAAATCGGGAACGGCAGATTTACACTCATTAAGGAGACTTTCACCGCTGTCGAATGTCAGTACCTTATACCCGTTGGTTTCAAGGTTATATTTGATTAATTGCTGTATGTGGCTTTCATCCTCAACAGCAAATATTAATTCTTTTGACATAATGTCCTCCTTTTAGCCGGAAAGGTCAGAAGTACTGTATATTTCTCTGTATATAATCCAGTACCTTACCTTAAAATTCTGTCGAAACTTAACTTCATGTCAAATCTTTTTTTATATCTTTAACGGAACTGTTCTGGTGAGTCAAATGATCATGTTCTCCTGTAACGTTAAACACAACCCACTCACCGATATTTGTAGCGTGATCAGCCATTCTTTCCAGGTATTTTGCTATAAGCATGAAGTCGATTGCCTGTTCTATAGTATCAGGATCATTTTTCATAAGATTTATCAACTCAAGTGTTATCTTGGAAAAAAGATTATCAACGTCATCATCGCTGTTGCATACTGCCTGTGCAAGTTCTATATCCTGCCTGATATATGCATCAATTGATCTGTTGACCATTTTTTTTGCCAGTTCAGCCATTCTGGGTATATCAATAAGAGGTTTTATATATTTAACATTTGCCATTCTGATTGTAATTTCGGCTATATCAGCAGAATGGTCTGCGATCCTTTCCATATCCGTAATTATCTTCAGAGCCGTGCTTATAGTCCTTAAATCCTTTGCAAGAGGCTGTTGTCGTGCTATAAGATTCAGGCAGATTCTTTCTATTTTTTGTTCCATATCATCTATTATATCATCATCTTCAAATATCTTTTTTGCCAGTTCTAAATCCTGCTTCTTTAATGCATGTATAGTTTTTTCTATGGATTCTTCAACAAGGCTCCCCATTTTTATAATCTGCAGATGAAGCTCTTCAAGCTCTCTATCAAAAAAGTGTCTTGTAACCATAATAATCCACTCCATTTTATATAATTTCTGTTGCCAATAGTGACTGCAATCTGTTTAAAATATTCGTTTGGAATAATTCATTACTAACTATCCGAAACGACCTGTTATATAGTCTTCCGTTCGTTTATCCGCGGGTATACTGAATATTTTTTCGGTATGATCATATTCAATAATCTCTCCATGAAGGAAAAAAGCAGTTTTATCGGATATTCGCCCTGCCTGCTGCATATTATGCGTAACTATGACTATAGTATAGTTTTCCTTTAATTCATCTATTAAATCCTCAATTTTGAGGGTAGATATCGGGTCCAGTGCAGATGTGGGTTCATCCATAAGGACTACTTCAGGCTCGACAGCTAGAACTCTGGCTATGCACAATCTCTGCTGCTGTCCTCCTGACAATCCAAGTGCGTTTTGTCTTAATCTGTCCTTGACTTCATCCCATAGTGCAGCGTTAACTAAGCTTTTCTCTACGATTTCATCAAGCTTTGCCTTGGATTTTATTCCATGTATCCTGGGTCCATATGCAACATTATCATAAACAGACATGGGGAAGGGGTTTGGCTTCTGAAAAACCATACCCACCTTTTTCCTCAGTTCAACTATATCATATTCCTGATATACATTCAAACCGTCAAAGAATACATCTCCTGTTATTTTTACGTTAGCTATCAGATCATTCATTCTGTTCAGGGTTTTTAAAAATGTAGACTTACCGCATCCTGATGGACCTATGAGCGCTGTTACCTTTTTTTCCTCAATATTGATACTTATATTCTTTAAAGCCTGGGATTCTCCATAAAAGAGGTTAAGGCCATTGGTGTATAGCTTGAATTCATTATTTTTCACAAAATCAACCCTTCTTTGTTAAGATTAGCAGGAGCTGCTACCTTATTATTATTGACAGCAGTAATCCTATTATTGCGTGGATTAAGACAAGTTTAGCAATTGTAAATTAATGCCCGGTTAAATATCTGTTAACTTTGGGTTAACTGCCCATTGTAGCTTTCCTTATATTATGTGCTATTCTGCCTGCCAGAAAATTAATAAATGCAACGACGACTACCAATACTGCAGCGGTTGCGAAAGCCTGCTCAAAGGATAATCCTTCCTTAGCAAGCTGGTACAGATGGACAGAAAGAGTCCTTCCTGATTTCATCAAGTTTGACGGGATATTCGGTGCATAGCCGAAAGTCAAATATACTGCAGCAGTTTCACCTACTATACGACCTATACTAAGGATGACAGCCGTCAATATTCCGGATATGGCACAGGGTAAAATAACCTTTACAATGGTAGTCAGCTTCGTTGCTCCAAGAGCAAGACTACCTTCCTTGTAAGATACCGGAACAGCTTTCAGAGCCTCCTCTGTAGTTCTTATGATAGTGGGGAGAACCATAATACTTAGAGTGAGGGCTCCTGATAAAAGTGAAAACCTGAAATGCAGTATTACTACAAAGAATATGTAACCGAAGAGTCCATAAATGATTGATGGTATACCGGCAAGTGTTTCAGTGGCAAAACGTATGATATTCAAAACCTTACCGGGCTTTGAGTATTCAACCAGATAAATGGCTGCGCATATGCCGATAGGTGTTGAAATCACAATAGTGAGAGATACAAGGTAAAGGGTGCTGATAATCATGGGAAATACTCCATGCAAGTCTTTTCCAGGCTTGTAGACCGTGCTAATGAAATCCCAGTTTATTTGTGTTATCCCTTTTGAAATGATATAAATAAGAATCCAAGCCAGAATACCTATAGTAAAGAAAGAAAACATCCATATAAGAACCTTTAGAGTATTATCCAGAATTTTTGTTTTTTTCATCTTATTCACCGGCCTTCTTGTAAATTATAAGATTTAGAATTATATTCAATATCATAATAAAAACAAACAGTATAACACCTGTAGCAAAAAGTGCTTCTTGATGAAGCCCCTGTGCATAACCCATTTCAAGTGCTATATTTGACGTCAGTGTACGCACACGGTCTGTCACGGCATGTGGAATCATGGGGGTGTTACCGGTAATAAGAATTACTGCCATGGTTTCTCCTATGGCTCTGCCGGTACCTAATACTATGGCAGTAAGGATTCCTGATTTTGCAGCAGGAAGAATGACTCTGAAGATAGTTTGTATATGGGTAGCTCCGAGAGCCAGAGAACCTTCTTTATACGAATTCGGTACTGCACGCATGGAAGTCTCTGAAATACTGACAATCGTGGGAAGAATCATAATGGATAGTATTATGATACCTGCCAATAAGCTGTTTCCTTCTCCACCTATATATTGTCTTATCAAAGGGACAATAACAATCAGGCCAAAAAAACCATATACTATTGAAGGGATTCCCGCAAGAAGCTCTATTGCAGGCCTGAATACTCTGACCATCCATTTGGGGGCTATTTCTGCAAGAAAGATTGCGGTGAATAAACCGATTATTACTCCGAATATAACTGCTCCCAGGGTAGCTAAAATTGATGCTACAATGAATGGAAATATACCATACTCACCGGCAGAAGGCATCCATGTGGTGCCTGAAATGAATTTCCATACGCCGATTTTGAAAATAGCAGGGGACCCTTTTACAAAAATATAAATTGCTATTATTAATACTGATAGAATTGCAACACAAGCACACAATAAAAAAATATTCTCAACGATTTTTTCTAGTGTTTTTTTGAACCTTTTGTTCTTTCTACCTGTAAGTCCGGATTTTTCTTTAGCTTCAGACCTGCTGGAGAAAGAAGTGGTATTATTAAATGATGCCATTCATTTGCACCTCCGAAGATTTTGTCCTGCATGGATATTTTGAGATGATCAATTGATAAATCACACATCAGATGAAAAAAACAGGTAAGGATTTTTACGCAGCATTAGACTTTGCATTATTCTGCAAAGTCTAATATGTGGATTTTTTATTGCTTTTAAAAATATTCCTTATTTAACTTTTATATACTTGTGTTCAGCAACTACTTCCTGACCTTTTTCTCCCAGGATATAGTCGATGAATGCTTTTACTTCAGGCTTCATATCACCCTTTGTAAGCATAAGGAAAGGTCTTGATATTGCATAGGTTTTACTTTTTATGTTTTCTATGGTAGCTTCAATACCATCAATCTTGACTGTCTTTATTGTTTTATCTACTGAACCCAGAGATATATATCCTATAGCGTTATCCTTGCTTGCTATATTAGCAAGTACGGCACCTGAACCGTCAGCAATCAGGGCATCTGCTTTTACCAGGGAAATTGTCTTGTCGCCTTCTTTCTTTTCAAGTTTCAGAATTTCTTCAAAGGCTCCTCTTGTACCAGATCCTGCTTCACGGCTTACAACAAGGATTTCCTTGTCAGCTCCGCCTACTTCCTTCCAGTTCTTAATCTCACCTTTGAATATTTTTGCAACCTGGTCTTTTGTCAGGTCTGATACTGCATTAGCAGGATTAACAGCTACAGCTATACCATCAAGTGCTATAACATGCTCTGTAAGTCCCCAACCTTTTTCTTCCTCTTTAAGGTCACGGGAAGAAGTTCCTATATCGCTTGTTCCGTCGTTTGCTGACTTAACGCCTGAAGTTGAACCGCCACCTTGTACATCAATAGTCACACCTGACTCTATATCGCCGAAAGCGTCCGCCAGGGCTTGTGCTATGGGTTGAACCGAAGTTGAACCTACTATTGTAATGCTGCCTTCCAGTTTCTTTCCGCCGGAATCTCCTGCCGGTTTAGTTGCTGCCGGATCATTTGTGTTTTCTTTTTGGCCACATCCTGTGAAAACAAGTGAAAATGCGAAAACCATGACTAACATTAGAGTGAGTGATTTAGTAATTGTTGACCTTCTCATGAATTAATTCCTCCTACAAATCATTAAGTAAAGTTTTTAATAACGTTTTGTCCTTGCAGATTTATATTAGTTTTCTCAAATTAATTAGTCATTAAGCAATTGTTAAGGGAAAGTAAATTTTAAAATCTTTCCAGTTTCAGAATCAGGTTAATAGGAACGTGCAGTAAATTAACCCTAACTTAATATTGTCTTAACAGTAACGTTAATATAATCATAGTAGATATTATGTTGACAATACATAATATGGAAGAATCAGACACAGCTATAACGTAAAAAAAATGGAGTGATTAGTATGAAACATTTAAAAAAGAAACCTATTTTCATTTCTTCGCTAAAAACGCAGCTCGTTACAGTACTTATTATCATGTCTATAGTCCCTATGGTCTCTGCCGGTATTTTTACATACTTAAGCACAAAGGAAAATATGGGCGTGGAAAAAAGAAATACGCTGAAAGCTTACTCAAGGGTGATCCTGGAGAGTATAGAAAGCAAAATGGAGGTTGCAGACAACTCTCTTAGGGGGATGGCCAATAATGCAGACCTTATTTCCACACTTACAGATTTTAATTTATTTTCTAAGACTGATAACACCATAAGATACTATTCCATACAGATGGCCTTAAGCGGAGTTGTGAAAAACTCTCAGAAGCTTTATAGCACCGTATTAGTTTATGATATTAACGGTAAGGCTGTAATGTATGGCTCAAAGCAGAGTGAAAGTAAGATAGGAACTGATTTCTATTCTCCTGAGGCATTTGAATATTTAAAAAGGCATAATACTTTCTTGATAGGTAATCCGATAACTGAAGGAGAGAAGGGGAAGATTCTTATTCCCGTCTCAAGACCCATAAGCAGTGCAAAGGGTTTTATAGGGGTAATTACTATAATGTTTGATCATAAAGAACTGACAGAAGGTTATGATAAATTCAATTTCGCTGCTACCGGAGCAGTATTGGTTATAAATAAGGATAACAGGATACTATTTCATAATGATAGTAAACTGATTAACAGTCAGAATAAATCAGTGGATCTAAAAAATATTTTAAAGGAAGAAACCGAAAGTGCATTTAGAACTTATAATTTTGCTGGTAAGGAGAATATGCTTTTTTTTCAAAAATCAGGCAGGACAGGCTGGCTGATATGTACGCAGGTGCAAAACAGCGAATTTTATAAATCCGTAAACGATTTTAAAAGCTTTATCATTATAGTGATACTGTTGCTCATAGTTCTGGCAACAGTAATATCACTGGTGTTTTCGAGCTATATTTCCAGACCTGTTACAAAACTGACTGCAATGATGAAAAGCATTTCGACAGGAGATTTAAGAGTGGCAGCTGATTTTAAAACTACAGTAAGAGAAATGGAAGAATTGAAGCAAGGTTTTGCAAGTATGATAGAAAACCTGAAGAGACTCATAAAAGACATTGTTGATGCTTCAGGCTATATAGGTGGAACCACAGCATACATGACAGCTGCGTCACAGAATTCTCTTGAGCATGCCGGGGATACACTGAATGCAGTAATAGATATCACTGGATGCATACAGGAACAGGCGGCGGGTACTGAAGTAGCTGCAAAAAATGTGGAAGAGCTTGCAGAGAAAATTGGTATTTCCATAAGGCTGTCAAACGAAGCCGGTGAAAGCTCAAAAAGGGTTAATGATGCTGCAGAAAATGGGTTGAAGCTTGTAGACATTCTAAGGATAAAATCTGATGAAAATATCAGGAATACTCAGATGGTAGATAATGTAATACAACTCCTAAGTGAAGAAATTACGGAGATAAACAAGATTGCAAAAACCATAACCAATATAGCAAAACAGACAAATCTCCTGGCACTCAATGCTTCGATTGAAGCTGCGAGAGCCGGTGATGCAGGAAAAGGTTTTTCAGTGGTTGCAGGAGAGATACAGTTGCTATCAGAACAAACCAAAAGCGAGGCAGGAGAAATTAACAAGCTCATATTCAGTATACAAAAGAAATCAGAAGAGCTTGTAACTACTATGAAAGATGCAAACAATGCGGCAGACAAGCAGAACGAGGCTGTCCTGGATACACAGGCTGCGTTTGGTTCAATCTACAAGTCTATCAAAGAAGTCATTGCAAAAACTGTAAAAATATCAAAGCATCTTGACGAAATGAGTATACAGAAAACCGGCATAGTAGGACTGGTCAGAAACTTAAACGAAATTGCTGAGGAAATTGCAGCAAGCTCGGAGAGTGTACAGCAATTTACTGAAAATCAGATCAAAATAGTGAAAGATGTTCACAGTTATGCTGATAATCTGAATGAATTAGTAGACAGACTTCAAAAATCGATAAAGCATTTTAGCCTTTAAGCTGAGTTGTATAGATAAATACAGCAAAAGGAATCACTGTATGTATGTAAATCATATTATGTAACAGAAGCTGAATTAGCGGTGATTATATGACATGGTATCACAAAGCCTCAAATATTGCCTCATATAACAGGGAAAAGGCTGTAGAATATGCTCATAAATGGGCATATACGCGTAATAGCTCATATCTGGACTTTGAAAAGCTTGGGGGTGATTGCACTAATTTCGCTTCTCAGGTTATTTTTGCCGGGAGCGGTGTAATGAACTTTACTCCCGTTCATGGGTGGTATTATATAAATTCACGGAAAAGGACGGCTTCATGGACAGGTGTAAATTTTCTCCATAATTTTCTGATTAATAACAGAGGCGCAGGACCTTTCGGTGAGGTTGTTGACGTAAAGGATGTTGAACCCGGTGATATAGCTCAATTATCTTTTAACAGTGACGGTATGTTCAACCATACGCCGATAATAGTGAAAGCCGGAACTCCCCCGGCTCTGGATAATTTATTGATAGCAGCACACACGTATGACAGGGATAATTATGAAATAACAAACTATAATTGGGTTCATATAAGGTTTATTCATATCATAGGAGTGAGAGCTTCTGGTTGATAGTTTACAGTAAGATAACAATAACCTCATACTGTTTTAATAATACTTTTATAGAATCAGAGCGATACTGGTGGAGGTGATAAAATGTCCTCAATAACTGCTATTATTAAGAAAAATGATGTTATTGTTTTCTTTCTGCTAAACAGGAAAATGCATTGTCGTATACTGAATGTGTTGATGAAAGCTGTCACACAATTGGGATCTGCAGGCTTTGTTGTGAGCCTGGCAACAGTTTGTTTGCTGTATGATCTTGCATATTATTCACGTATTGGTGCACTCGTTGTACTAAACCTGATTGTCAGTCAGGTAATAATACAACTTGTTAAGCGTATAGCAAACAGGCCCAGACCATATAAAACATTTGATTGGGTAATTGCTGTCAAACCGCCGGAGTGTAAATACTCTTTCCCTTCAGGGCATACAAGTGCTGCATTTTCATTAGCTTTTGTACTTACTTATACAATTCCGGCTTTTTCGCTTATATTCATTTTTCCCGCTGTCTTAGTAGGAATCTCGCGGATATACCTTGGCTGCCATTTCCCGACAGATGTGATTATAGGATTTTTGATTTCATATATTACCTTTATATGCATATTACAAATAATGCCTTTATCCTAAAATTTACCTTAAATTTACTTTGTATTAATACCGGGTTAATCTGAATGAGAAATAATTCCATTGTTTATATCTGTAATCCCTGGAGGGAGAAACATTGCGCTCTGTTTTGTTAATAAATGAAAATACGGAAAGTCTGTATCTGTTAAAGAGCTTTTTAAGAAAAGAAGGTTATAAGGTATATAGTTCACACCGGATTATGGAAGGTTTTTTCAAAGCCCAGTATAAGTTACCTGATTTAATCATGGTAAATCTGGACAATACGGACAGCAGTAAGTACAACTTTATAAGAAAAGTGAGATCGGATGTCAAACTTGCTGATACTTTTATAGTTGTGATTTCTTCAAAAAAAGATGAACTCAGTAAAGTGATAGCATTTGAATTGGGATGTGATGATTATGTAACCGAGCCATTGTGCTATAATGAGGTTCTTGCAAGGATAAAAGCTTTATTGAGATATTCCAAAAAGGCCATATCGTTTCCATCTTAGTAAGGAAATGATATGGCCTTTTTTCTTCATTATTCTATGCTTTTGATGCAACACTTTCGCCGCTTAATGAAAGTACTTCTTCAAGATTAAGCATTATGACAAGTTTGTCACCCATTTTTGCGACACCGCTGATATATTTTCTGTTCATAGCCGATATTGCCTGTGGGGTATTTTCGATGTTTTCTTCCTCTATGTGGGTAATCTCATTGACTTCATCAACAATAAAGCCTACTGTTACTGAATTGAAATTTACTATTACGATTTTTGTGTTTTCATCAAAATCTCTGTTAGGAAGCTCAAATCTCTTTCTAAGGTTAAATACCGTGTACACCTTACCACGGAGACTCATAAGTCCTTCTACATATTCAGGCGTATTAGGCACTTTTACGATCTCCTTTGTGGGAACAATAGAATCAATATGGGTTATTTCAACACCGTAATTATCCCCGTTTAATTTGAAAATCAGTAACTGACGATTTGACATAAATAGTTACCCCCTAACTAGAGTAGTGTCATATGAAAATAAAACGATTTATACATAATTATAGCAGTTTTAAACGAAAACGGCAACCTATAGAGGTAATTTAACATAAAATTATAATGTTATAATATTTTAACAGTCTACCATCCTGAAATCTCCTTAAGTCTTTCAACTATCGGGAGGTGCTGAGTACATTTGCCCTCACATATCTTGCAATCCACACATGACTTGCTGCTGTCGGTAGTCATACTCCAATGCCATTTTATCCAGTTAAGCCCGTCCTCGACTCCTCCAAGCATTTTCTGATTATAAGCAATCATGAATTTTGAAATCTCGATTTCCTGCGGGCAGTGTTCGCAGTATCTACATCCGGTACAAAGCTTGTCCATAGAGGCGAATAGTTTTTCCTGTATTTCCTTCAGTTTGTTTTCTGAGAATTCCAGAATTCTATTTCCTATATTTGTATTTTCAATAACTTCCTGAATAGACCCCATCCCTGCTAGTACAGTAGTTATCTCTTTATGGGAAGCGTTAAAACGCAGGGCTGCCTCTGTTACAGTTTTATCATCCTCATCTCTTATAAAATCAAAATATTCTGACTTTTGGGGTATAAGGCCTCCACTTAAGGGATTCATGGTTGCCACACCCAAGCCGTGTTTGTAAGCGGCTTTTAAACCCTGCTGCCTGTAAGGTGAATTCAGAATGTTATATCCGAGTGTAACGCCCTCAAAAGCCCCATCTTTTACAATCTGTTCTATTTCATCTCCATTACAGTGGGTAGAAAACACTATATGCTCAATAAGACCTTCCTCTTTTGCCTTCAGTGCTGCCTCATAAGCCCCGTTTTTAGCCATCCTGCTTTTATAGTCATCCAGTGTGAGTATACACCAGATATGAAAGAAGTTGATCCTGGAAAGTCCTAGTCTCTTGAGAGAGGTTTCAAGCTGGGCACGGAGCTTGTCTCCGTCTTTTTCACCGCTCTTGGTAGATACGTAGTACTGTCCCGGCATATTTGCGAAAGCCTGCCCGAATATAAGCTCACTATTGTCATCATTATAATATGGAGCCGTATCAAAATAGTTTATTCCAAGTTCGTTTGCTTTTCTTACTACTTCTGCACACCTGTCATAATCGTACGAATCCCCATCCTTTATAAATCTCATACCGCCAAAACCTATAGCAGAAATCTTTTTACCTGTTTTACCATATTCCTTATATAGCATGACTGCACCCCCATAGCTTTGATAAATGCTGCATAGTATTAGTTATTCCAGTTTGTTAGAGTAAACTCTGAGCCAATAGCTGGATCATATCCGGTTTACAGGCGGATTTTCTTCAATTGGGGAAATATGTAACCTGTCAATTGTTATTCAGGATCTATAGCTTCCGTTTATTTTCACATAGTCATATGAGAAATCACAGGTCCACATTCTATCCGAAAAATTACCTCTTTTCAGATTAACTGTTATTTTTATCTCATTTGCCTTTAGTATTTTTTTAGCTTTTTCTTCATCGAACTCGAGAGCTGTTCCATTTCTGCATACCATAAGGTCTGCAAGGAAAATATCTACCAAATTCGGATCAAAGTCTGCACCCGAGTATCCTACTGCCGTAATAATCCTGCCCCAGTTTGCATCCTCTCCGAATATTGCTGTTTTTACAAGGGGAGATTTGGCTATCGCACATACTGCTTTGTAGGCGTCGGCTTCATTGCCGGCTCCGTTTATGGTGATTTCAACAAGTTTTGTAGCACCTTCGCCATCTTTGGCAATCATTCTTGCCAGTGTAGTACATACAAGATTCAGTGCCGAAAGAAATTTTTCATACTCAGCGTCTTCTTTTACAATGCCTGAGTTGTCTGCTTCCCCGTTAGCCAGCATTACAACCATATCGCAGACACTGGTATCACCATCTACAGATACTCTGTTAAAAGTGTGCTTTACAGTTTCCTTCAGTGCTTTATCGAGCAATCCGCGGGAAATATTGATGTCGGTGGTAATTATCCCGATCATAGTTGCCATATTCGGATGAATCATACCCGAGCCCTTAGCCATACCGCCTATACGTATATTTTCGCCCTGTATCTCAAGCTCCACGGCTATTTCCTTAGGTACAATATCCGTTGTCATTATTGCCTCTTCTGCATCATGTCCGCCATCTGGACTCAATCCTGCAATGGCGCCGCGTATGCCTGAACGCACTGCGGGCATGTTTAGCGGCGAGCCTATTACGCCTGTAGAACCGACAAGGATATCATCAGGCTCACAGTTTAACAACTGTGCGGCAAGCTCTGCCATTTCCTTTGCATCCTTATAGCCTCGTTCGCCCACACATGCATTTGCATTACCACTGTTTATAACCACTGCCTGGGCATATCCGTTTTTTATATGTTCCATTGTAACCAATAGCGAATGCCCTTTAACCACATTTGTAGTAAAAACACCAGAAGCTGCTGCCGTACCTTCAGAGCATACAACCGCAAGATCTTTCTTACCATTCTTCTTAAGTCCGCACGCTACACCTGATGCTGTAAAACCTTTTGGAGAAGTAACTCCACCTTCTATTATCTGCATTTATTCCACCTCAATTTTGTTATTATCTGTCAGGCTGGTACCCGACGGAAGTCATACGGTACACTCCTGAATTACTTATAGTCCGCTAAGAATACTAGAATTAATGAAAATTCTGCACATTATACTTTTCCTTCCATTAAATTATACAGAAAACATATTTAGTATTCAACAAATTATGAAGTTTTAAGGAAGAAAGCTCGGATAAATATTTGAAATTATCTAAAAATCAGTTGAAATTTATTAATATTTCTGAGAAAATTATTGATATCTTAAGTTAATGGAGGAAACCGGGATGTTAGATCCAAATTTGACTGCTATAATTTGTATAAGTATATTAGCTTTGATTCCAATCAGCATAGTATCCGTTGTAAAATTTACGAACCTGAAGCTTAAGACAGAACAGATAAGAGCAGATGCAATGGTAAAAGCCGAGGAAATAAAAGCAAGAAATCAGTATGAAATAGAAAAGCTTGTGAGTGGAAATCGCACAAACAGCAGAATCAACCATACGCAAGGCAATATTGATGACTCCTATGAAGACCCTTATGAAAAGAGGAAAGTCAGGGAAAGATAATATCAGTATGGTATCTATACCTTGACATGAATACTCAATTAATATATTATTTTTAGTAATTAAATTATTGAAATAAAAGCGATGAATAAGAGGAGTAGACAGAATTGGCCTTAAGAGAGGGATAGCCGTCGGGTGCAAGCTATTCTGGGAATCAAGCTGTTGAAGGTAGCTTATGAGCTCTATAGTTGAAGCTTTGCAGATAAATTTCTCGGAACATAAGGTATACTTATTGAGAAATTGAATCTGATTTCTGTATTTTACAGCCTTGTTAGACTATAGCGGAAACCAACCGTTAATATGGAGCATTTAGGATATATAAGTATTTTGAATGTAATGAGAAGCCCCTAGGGGAATTTTGGTGGTACCGCGGAATTACAAGCCTTTCGTCCAATATAGAGACGAAAAGGCTTTTTTGTTTATCTAAGCGAAAAACAGGATTTGCTAGCATTTGCAGGGAAGGGAGAGTATTATGCTGTTGTTGAAAATTTTCGGCCTGTTGTTTATTATACCAGGGTGTTTGCTGGTACTGATGGCAAGGCAGGTGGTATCCAGATTCAATCTGGATAGGAATGCAAAAGTTGATTTTGAAAATGAGATGACCGAGAAAGAACTGGAACAATATAAGGCAAACAAAGCTGCCGTAAATATTAAGATGCTTGGAATGTTGGTTGCTTTGCCCGGTTTTATCATGATTTTGATAGCATTTAAATAAGGAGTGGAGGAGTCAATATGGACGAACAGAGAAATATAGCAAAAACTTATGACCCTAAGCAGGTAGAAGACAGATTGTATAAGGAATGGACAGATAAGAGGTATTTTCACGCTGAAGCGGATGAAAGTAAAGAGCCTTTTACCATAGTCATACCACCGCCGAATATTACCGGGCAGCTTCATATGGGTCATGCCTTGGACAACACGCTGCAGGATATACTGATAAGATGGAAGAGGATGCAGGGGTATGCTACTCTGTGGCTTCCGGGAACAGACCATGCCAGTATCGCAACTGAGGCTAAAATAGTAGATGCAATGGCAAAAGAAGGTCTTACCAAGGAAATGATAGGCAGAGAGAAGTATCTGGAAAGGGCATGGGAATGGAAAAAGCACTATGGAGGCAGGATAGTGGAGCAGCTTAAGAAGCTGGGAAGCTCATGCGACTGGGAACGTGAGAGATTCACAATGGATGAAGGCTTGTCCAAAGCCGTTATTGAAGTATTTATCAAGCTGTACAACGACGGCCTTATTTATAAGGGAGAAAGAATCACCAACTGGTGCCCGAACTGCAATACTTCGATTTCTGATATAGAAGTTGAGTATGAAGAAAAGGAAGGCAGCTTCTGGCATATCAGATACCCGGTAAAAGGCAGCGCAGAGTACCTTGTGGTAGCTACTACAAGACCAGAGACGATGCTCGGGGATACTGCCCTGGCAGTGCATCCTGAAGATGAAAGGTATAAACACCTGGTAGGGAAAACAGTCATTCTTCCGCTGATGAACAGGGAGATACCTATAATTGCAGATGAATATGTCGAAAAGGAATTCGGAACGGGAGTTGTAAAAATCACCCCTGCCCATGACCCGAATGACTTCGAAGTCGGATTGAGACACAACCTGCCCCAGGTAAGGGTAATGGATGATAAGGGAAAAATGAATGAAAATTCCAGGCAGTATCAGGGTATGGACAGATACGAAGCAAGGAAGCAGATTATAAACGACCTGAAAAACCTTGACCTCCTGGTAAAGATTGAACCTCACAAGCACAATGTAGGTACATGCCAGAGGTGTAAGACGGTTGTCGAGCCGCTTATTTCAAAGCAGTGGTACGTAAAGATGAAGCCTCTTGCCGAACCTGCAATAGAAGTAGTTAAAAACGGAACTATAAAATTTGTACCAGAAAGATTTTCAAAAATATATTTCAACTGGATGGAGAATATCCAGGATTGGTGCATATCAAGGCAATTGTGGTGGGGACACAGGATTCCTGCGTATTACTGCCAGGACTGCGGATACATGGAAGTTGGGCATGATATGCCGGATAAGTGCTCAAAGTGCGGGAGTACAAAATTTGAACAAGACCCCGATACACTGGATACATGGTTCAGTTCTGCTCTCTGGCCCTTTTCAACCCTCGGATGGCCTGATATGACTGAAGATCTGAAGTACTTCTATCCGACAAATGTGCTTGTTACAGGCTATGACATTATCTTCTTCTGGGTGGCAAGAATGATATTTTCCGGAATGGAGCATATGGGTAAAGAGCCGTTTAAATACGTATTCATACACGGACTTGTAAGAGATGCCCAGGGCAGAAAGATGAGCAAGTCACTCGGAAACGGTATAGATCCACTTGAGATAATAGACCAGTATGGTACCGATGCACTAAGGTTTGCACTCAGTGCGGGCAATTCACCGGGAAATGACATAAGGTTCTCTACTGAGAAGATAGAGTCCAGCAGAAACTTTGCAAACAAGATATGGAATGCTTCCAGATTTGTATTGATGAATTTTGATGAGAATCTTGATTTTACAAAAGTTGATGCCGGTAAGTTTACCGTTGCGGACAAATGGATACTGAGCAGGATAAACACCCTGGCTAAGGAAGTAACCGAGAATATGGAAAAATTTGAGCTCGGTATAGCGCTTCAGAAGATATATGAGTTCATCTGGGAAGAGTTCTGCGACTGGTATATAGAACTGGTAAAACCAAGGCTGTATGACAGGGAAAGCGACAGCAGGCTTGAAGCCCAGTATGTCCTGAATTATGTACTCGGCAATGCTATGAAGCTTTTGCACCCTTATATGCCGTTCATCACTGAGGAGATATACACCCACCTTATTAATGATGATGCCAGCATAATGATATCAAGATGGCCGGAATACAGAGCTGATTATGATTATCCTGAAGCGGAAAAGAAGATGACGCTTATAATGCAGGCAATACGAAATATAAGAAATATAAGGGCTGAAATGAATGTTCCGCCTTCAAGGCGTGCTAAGGTGATATTTGTAACAGCGGGAAAAGAGGAAGAACAGACATTCACTGAAGGAAAGAGCTTCTTTGAAAGACTATCCAGTGCTTCGGAAATTGCCGTTCAATCCTCTAAGGAGGGTATTCCGCAGGATGCGGTGGCATCGGTTATTGCAGGCGCAGAAATATTCATACCTCTTGAGGATCTTATAGATGTAGAAAAGGAAATAGACAGACTCGAGAAGGAAAAGACGAATCTGGGAAAAGAGCTTGAAAGAGTTAATAACAAGCTGAATAATGAAGGATTTGTAGCAAAAGCTCCTGCAAAGGTTATCGAAGAAGAGAAGGAAAAGAAAATCAGGTATCAGGAGATGTATGATAAAGTCTCAGAGAGATTGAACGGATTAAAGAAGTAAAGTATATAAAATAACAGTTGTTTAAAATACAGCTGTTATTTTTTTTGACTTTATTTATGGAATAAAATACAATAATTTGTAAAATAATCTCGAGGTGATTGCTTGATATGGAATATAAAGAAGAATTAAGGAACATAACAGGGATTTTACTTGAAGAAGAGGACCATTACGGGAAAATGAAAAAGGCTGTAGATGATTTGTACAGGTTATTCCAGACTGTATCGGGTCTTGAGGAGAACAATGAAAAAATCAGGGAGGATATATTCCTGCCAAGCGGTAAGGCAATAGGGTCTTTTTGGGCAGCCGCATGCATAAAGGAACTGGTAAGGACAAAGAGGTATTTAAGAGGTGTATATAAAGGTATAAAGCAGGCGCAGACACAATTTCCCGGAAGGCAGATACATATCCTGTATGCCGGAACAGGCCCTTTTGCTGCATTGGCTGTACCGTTGACGACCGTATTTGCTAGCTCTGAAATAAAATTCACTCTTCTGGAGATAAATACTGAAAGCATAAGATGCTTGAAGAGAGTTATAAAGTCCCTTCAACTGGAGGACTACATTTATGAAATAGTTCAGTGCGATGCCGCGGAATACAGGGTAAACAGAGACAGACCGGTTCATATGATAATAACGGAAACCATGCAGAATGCGTTGAAAAAAGAGCCCCAGGTAGCCATAACCATGAATCTGGCTCCCCAGATGGAAGAGGGTGGGATTCTGGTACCTGAATGTGTATTTGTGAGTGCTGCACTGCTTGACCTCAAGATGGACATGGATAGGATAGTAGGAATGACGGGAGATGAAGAGCAATATTTCCACTCTCTCGGAGAAATTTTCCAGTTGGATAAAGACATTGCGACACGGTGTACGGATGAAGATATGCAAACCGATGGAAACCGGTCTTTTCCCTGGGTTGAGGTTGACATTCCGGAGGGTGTGGAAAGCAGATTTAGTCAATTGTGCCTGTTTACAGCTATAAGGGTTTTCGGTGGAGAAGAGTTGAAATACAGGGAGTGTTCGCTGACTATGCCTCTAAAGCTGTTTGACAGGGACCGGGCTGCAGATAAGGTGGCCTTCAGGTATGTCTTGGGCGATAATCCAGGGTTTGAGTACAGGGTTTGTCCGCTGCCGTGGAAATGTACTCATCAGGACAAAGTGAACTTTATTTCAGCAACAAACACGGGGACATGATAACTTGCAAAGAGGGAGTCGGAGGAGTCCATACTACTGAAGATATTTGTACTTATGGATGGTGGAAAAAATGAAATTTAAAAGCATGATAATATTAGGAATATTATCAGTAATTGTTTTGAGTGGAACAATTATATTTGTGAAATCATTGACTCGTTTTGAAAAATTAGATCAGCAGAATTATAATTTTGAAGAAAGAGCAAAATTGGCAGGAATAGATAAAGTTGAAAAAAGAAGTTAACAAAGCCTGCTAATAAAGATAATAAGGATACGCTAAAAAATATAGAACAGGTAAAAGGTTTTATTAAAGACGAAGAACTTAAAGACAGAGCCAAATATGAAAAGAGAGAATTACTTACTTACCAAGATTTTTTAGAAAAGCATACTCAATTCGACCTTGATTTATCTATCGACAAAGATAGAATGATTTGGGTTACAGTTTGCCATTACCCAAATGGATTTATGCACAAAACGGGTTTTGTAAAAAATGCAATTTTAACTAAATTCTATGATGCGGAAACTGGCGAAGCGCTAGGGTATTCAATAAGTTCTTTGGATAAAGATGGAAATGGAATTAAACGACCACAACATGGACAACCAAAACATGACACTAATTGATTTGAATATTTCAAACAGAACTTGAACACTACTAAACTAAAACCTAAAGCTTTAGATTTTTGTTTAGTAGTGTATTTTTTACCGCTTTATCATCTTGAGTATAAAATGCATCAGGGTTTTTTCATAACTTCCAGCCCACCTCTAAAAAGTCATACTAATAGCTACCCAAACAAAATTTTATTTTCCTACACAAAAAATGTAAACAAAGGATTGATTTAGCCATGAAACACATATATAATTCTATTATGTAGAATAATATCTAGTTTTGTTTATTTTTACAATCTGAGGTAAAAATTTGTTGATTTTAGGAGGGGGATGTTATGGAACCTATTTTAGGACAGGTTCAATTGTTTGCTTTTGGTTTTGAACCGATGGGGTGGATATTATGTGACGGAAGAACGCTGAATATCCAACAGAACTCAGCACTATATTCGCTACTAGGAACTACTTACGGGGGAAATGGTTCTACTACCTTTGGAATACCTAATCTTATGAATGCAAATCCTGTTCCGGCTGCTGGCAGCTATTACAACTGCTATTACATCGCAGTGGAGGGTATATACCCCTCAAGGTATTGATGACACTCCGCTATAATTCTTTATACTAAAAATCAGGAGGAAAATATTATGGATCCTTTTTTAGGTCAGATTCAGCTTTTTGCTTTTAATTTCGAACCGATAGGCTGGGTGCAGTGCAAGGGGCAGATACTGAACATAGCTCAGAATCAGGCGTTGTTTGCACTTATCGGCAACATATATGGTGGCAACGGTACTACTACCTTTGCGCTGCCAAACCTTCAGGGAGCTGAGCCTAATCCGAATACCAAGTACTATATAGCAGTACAGGGAATATTCCCGCCAAGAAATTAGGAAGTATTTAGTCTATTGGTTTAAATAAAACCGCAGGAAAGGATTGAAATATAATGGGGAATATAAACATAGCCTTAAATAAGCCTGCCAGCTCCAGCAGCTATTTATACCCGTATGCACCGCAAAGAGCTGTTGACGGCTCACTGGCTACAGCAAACAGGTGGCTCAGTGTGACACTGCCGGCATGGATGTCTGTAAACTTACAGGGAGTATACTGGATAGATAAGTGGACCGTAGCAAACCTGGGAGCGGCAAACTGGCCTCAAAACTACAATATGAACGGCTACAAGCTTCAATCCAGCATGGATAACATCAACTGGGTTGACAGGGATACTGTAACAGGAAATGCATCAAATTCTACAACACGCACAGTAGCACCATTCAAGGCATCATATGTACGCCTTTATGTTCCTGGGGGGCAGGGTATAGCTGCAAATACTAATTTTGCATCAATAGCAGAGTTTCAGGTATTTCAGGCAGACCCGACCAGCAGCTACCTTTCGGGACTTACAATAAGTGCGGGAACTCTCACCCCGGGGTTTGTGAAAACTACAACTGCGTATACTGCAAGTGTAGGATTTGAAACTTCAAGTATAACCGTGACTCCGACTGCTGAAGACAGCAGAGCGACTATTAAAGTGAACGGAGCGGTCGTAACCAGCGGCCAGCCGTCACAAGCAGTAAACCTGAACGTAGGACAGAATACAATTACGGTGCAGGTGACACCATACATAGGTGATCCACTTAACTATACAATCACTGTGACAAGGCAGGATAGTGTAAACCTTACAAATATGGTACTAAAAGATACAGCTAATAATACGATTGGGATAAGTCCTGCATTTACGGCAGGGACAACATCATATACGGCAAATGTCGAATTTGGTGTAGCAAGTGCTACCGTCACTCCTACAGCGGAAAGCAGTAATGCAGTAATAACGATAAACGGGGCTGTGGTGCAGAGCGGACAGGCATCGGGAGTGATAAGTTTGAATGCAGGAGCTACAACAGCTATACCTGTTCTAGTTACGGGCTATGGAGGCGCTTCAAAAACTTACACAATACAAGTTACCAGAGCAATACCGGACTTATATCTGTCCAGAGTCGATCTGGCTTTTAGCGGAAGTAGGTATTCGGGCAGTAGTAGTGTTACTATGAATCACACTGATTTGAATTATACAGCAAATACTTCTACAAAAGCATCCAGTGTAACCGTTACTCCATATGCAGAAATGAATGGGGTGAAGATAAACGTTAACGGTCAGGAACTGAACAGCGAACAGGCATCTACTCCTATAGCGTTAACCGGAGCAAGCACTGTGCTTAATTTAGTAGTAACCTATCCGAACTACACAGGCAGCAGAAATTACACAATTACAGTAACCAGGACATAAAGGTTGAATAGTTAGCTTGCTTTATTATGACAAGTGTTTGAGAGTCTATATTTATTTCTTATAGCTCTTAAACACTTGTTTCATAAATGTAAAAATTCAAGGCTGTGTTCATACAGGTGTAGAATCTATGCATGTTTATCCTAATATAATTTTAGATTAATAAGTGGCTCTTAAGACAGCAAATAACTTATTTATATAGATATTGTGAATAGAAAGAGGTAATATGAAATGAGGTATATACCGAAAGTGGCTCTAACTGTTTTTCTTGCGATAACGGTAGTTGTTAGTATTTTTAGCTTTTCATATGCAGGAGATGTAACTGAAGATTTCGAGACTTGGGGTTTTTCAAATGGAACAAGTGCTTCACCAGAATACGTGCATAACGGATGGAAGTTTCAATCTTTTTATTTAGGTGCATCAGCTACACCTTCAGCAATAAAGCTAGTTACTAGCCCTGCTGCTTTATCATTAAGTGATGGTGCTCCGGTAGATGAATTAAGGATTATAAAGATAAATGAGTTAGGCAATAATGTGCGTTTTATTTTTAAAGGCTTTTACTTCACCCGCACCACTCTAGCTCCGAGAAAGCTCAAGGTAACAGGTTGGAGGAATGGGGCACAGGTTACTGGAGAAATCTATTATGATTATGATGATTCAACACCTGATAATACATATTGTAATGTAATCAGTGATACTGGATTTCAGAATGTTGATGAAGTGAGGATTGCTGCTGATGAGGATGTAACAGAGTATAATAACAATAATGTAATAGATACTGTAAGAAAGCTTGATTTGTACTTTGAAGATTTTGTATATGATGCAACCCCTGTATCAAGTACAGCACCCATTCTTGGCAATATTTCCGGGGACAGTGCCAGTTATATTGAAGATTCCCCTCATGCCCTGCTTGATGCTGGGACGCCGGCTGCATTAACTGATGCAGATTCAACTAATATGAATGGAGGCAAGGTGACTGTTGAGATAAGCAGCAACCGTGTACCTGGCGAGGATGTGCTGTGCATTCAGAATCAGGGTGCAGGCAGTGGACAGATTGGAGTAAGCGGCAGTAATGTTACTTATGAAGGTACTACTATCGGTACATATTCAGGTGGTACAGGTGTAAACAATCTGGTAGTATCTCTTAATACCAGTTCTAGTCCTGCAGCAATTCAGAGTCTGATACGTGCTCTCACCTACTCAAATAGCAATAATGCAAATCCGGATACTTCACAAAGGACAATTTCCGTAACGGTTGATGATGGTGGAGGCGGTATTTCTGGTACAGCGAATGTAACAGTTGATGTAACAAGAGCGAATGATGCACCGGCAGATATCGGCCTGTCAAACAGCAGTGTACCGGAAAGCGCCATATCTGGAAGTACAGTTGGAATATTGAGCAGCACTGATGTTGATATAGGAGATACAACCTTTACATATGCGTTGGTAAGTGGAGCAGGGGATACAGATAATGCAAGTTTCGCAATAGATGGCACTGCTTTAGAGACAGCGGCAGGCTTTAACTATGAAGCAAAGAACAGCTACAGCATAAGGGTAAGGGCGACGGATGCCGGAGGGTTATGGTATGAGAAGCAGTTGACCATTGCAATAACCAATGTTAATGAAAATCCTACCGGGATAACACTTACAAACAGCACAATAGCTGAAAATAGTGCAACAGGAAGTGCAATAGGTACGTTTAGCAGCACAGATACTGACGTGATAGACACATTTACATATGCGTTGGTAAGCGGAGCAGGTGATGCAGATAATGCGAGCTTTACAATAGATGGCAATATACTTAAAACAAATACTACATTCAGTTATGCTGCAAAAAACAGTTACAGCATAAGGGTAAGGACAACGGATGCGGGAGGTCTGACATACGAAAGACAGTTCACAATAAGTATATCTGAAGTCAATGCAGCACCGTCAGATATTGCTATATCATCCAGCAGCATAGCAGAAAATAGTCCTTCAGAAAGTGCTGTAGGTAGTCTTAGTACTACAGACTCAAATTCAGGAGATGTACTTTTTACATATGCATTGGTAAGCGGAGCAGGGGACACAGATAATGCAAGCTTCGCAATAGATGGCACTGCTTTAGAGACAGCGGCAGGCTTTAACTATGAAGCAAAGAACAGCTACAGCATAAGGGTAAGAGCGACGGATGCCGGAGGGTTATGGTATGAGAAGCAGTTTACCATTACAATAACCAATGTAAATGAAACGCCTACAGACATTACTCTTTCAAATAACAGCATAGCAGAAAATACAGCATCAGGAAGCAGTGTAGGGACATTAGCCGGAATTGACCCTGATGCAGGAAGTAGCTTTACATATGCGTTGGTAAGCGGAGCAGGGGATACAGATAATGCAAGCTTCGCA
>JAOAIJ010000038.1 GCA_026414765.1 Clostridia bacterium
TTTTCACATTGGTGATACATACAGGAAAGCAGGTTCTGTGTGAAAAAACTTTCTTTTTCATATCGTCTAAAAGGTTGAAATCTAAGGCAGGGTATCTGCCGGGCTAACATTCAAACTGGTATACAAAATGGGGTCAGGTCACCATTTGTTCCATCAATAGTTAAGTTAGTCTTTTGACCATTTCTTTTGCTGGAATTAGCTATTTTAAGCCATATCCAGCGTTTTAGCATACTCGTTAGGAGTCATATACCCAAGTCCGCTATGTGGCACGTAATGGTTGTGGTGATTTTTACGGTCCTCCAATCACAGATACTGGAGTTAAAGACGAAATATTTTTTGGGGATCATGAAATTGAAGAACTTATATTTATGGCCAAAGACTTGAAAGAGATTATCAAGAAATATTGTAATGATGAGTTATAGATATCTTTGTTTATAGGTACTTTTTTGTTTCACTAAAACCTATTCTCTTACATACATTCATATTTTATTCTAATTTTTCATGGGGTTAGTCTTACACCCCAAATTTTCGAAAAGAGCTTTCATATATACATGGGGTAACATTCAAGTATCTACCCTAAGTCCTTGTCGGATATTCGGAAAATGCATAAAAATAATTCATAGAGAACTATAAATACATGAGTTTAAAGAGTTAATAATTTATGAAGTATTTTGTAACTTTTTGTCGCATTATTGACATTAATTGTATGTTTTGCTAGAATTTAATCAGGTTTTTTCCAATTAATGCAAAGAAAAGACGGAGGCAATATCAGCTTATGTCCGAACTACAGCCGGTAACCGGGAAGAATACCTTAGGCCGAACAGAATACGCCACGAGTTGGGAACATATATCGGATGAACTGGCGCGTTTGGATATACGCATACGTTTGCAGTTTTTAAAGCAATGTGACAATAATAAAAACCGTAAGTCCGATGGAATCTTTGGACAGCTGAGAGGCATGGCTATATCCGGCAGTGAAATTGTGCAGATGTTGGAAGAGGATACCGAGAATTGCCAATATACTGAAGAGATACGTGCTTTAAAAGCAGAGCTGAAGGAGCTTGACAGCAGGATCGAGTCAAAGCGGGCTGCCAGCGCGGAAAAAGGAGTTTATCTGGCACTGGCAGAGCTGTCGCAGCTACTTAAGCTTACTCATTTTGAAGAGCAATGTATAGTTATTTGTCTGGCGATTGAGCTTGACCGGAAGTACCAAAAGCTATTCGCCATTTTACAGGATGATATGACTTTGAAAAAGCCCTGCGTGGATTTTGTATTGACTCTCCTCTGTGAAAGTAAGGAAGAGAGGATAAAGGCCCGTAGGTATTTTGACGCGGAAGCTCCGTTGCCTAAATATATCCTATGCTTAACTGATGGTGCATCTGGTAATCATGATCCGTTAATCTCACGTGTATTGAAGCTGGAAGAGCGTATTGTAAATTTTCTTCTGGGATACAATCATATGGATTCCGGGCTTACATATATAGTTAATGGAACTTATGCCCGTAAAGATACGGGAAGCGTATATTTTTCACAAGAAAAACATAATAAGATATTGAAATTTGTTGAATTACATTTTTCTCAAGTAGGGAAGCCCAGGGAGAATGTAATTTTTTATTTTTACGGGCCGGATGGCTATAGTAAGAGACAGCAGGCGGAGACGCTGTGCAATTGTTTGGACATCAATCTGATAATTGCGGATACGGTAAGATTGCTGGAAAACCCTGCACAACTAACTGAGATACTGCTGCTGCTGGAACGGGAAACAATCCTTTTGCAGAGTGCAATCTACTTTGAAGATTTTGACTGCTTGTCAGGCGCAGATGATACATACAGTACAAAAATCAAATACGTATTAGAGAGCATCGCTAAGTCATGTCCTCTGACTTTCCTATCGGGTGAGAGCCCCGGGAAGGTGTACAAATTTGTGAACGGGCTGAGTTTCATCGAAATGGAATTTGAAGTTCCGCCAGACCGTACCAGAAAAGAGTTGTGGGAAGAGATGGGCAAAGACTACAAATTCGCTTCCGATATTGATTTTGATACTTTGGCCGGAAAGTTCAGATTTACACCGGGAAAAATTAAAGACACGCTTTTTACAGCACAAGAGCTGACACGGTGGAGGTCAAACGAAGATAGCCGGATCGGTATAAAAGACCTGCACGCTGCCTGTCGGATGCAATCAAGCCATAAGCTGGGAACCCTTGCGCAAAAACTGAAGCCGAAATATACATGGAGAGATATTGTTCTCCTTCCCGATCAGGTAAAACAACTGGAAGAGATATGCAATCAGGTAAAGTACCGGCAGTTGGTGAATGATACGTGGGGCTTCGGGCATAAGCTTTCCTATGGAAAAGGGGTAAATGCGTTGTTTTCCGGGCCGCCCGGAACTGGAAAAACGATGGCCGCTGAGGTAATAGCCAATGAGCTTGACCTTGACCTTTATAAGATTGACCTTGCACAGGTAGTAAGCAAGTATATAGGAGAGACGGAGAAGAATCTCCAGAAAATATTCCGGGAAGCTTCCGAAAGCAATGCCATACTATTCTTTGATGAGGCGGATGCACTTTTCGGCAAGCGTTCCGAGATAAAAGATGCTCACGACCGGTATGCCAATGTGGAAATAGCATTTTTGCTTCAGAAGATGGAAGAGTATGACGGGATTACCATCCTTGCCACAAACCTGTTTGGCAATATAGACAGTGCATTTATACGACGTATCCAGTTTGTTATTGAGTTTTCCTTCCCTGATGAGGAATACAGAAAGCGCATATGGGAAGTGACGTTCCCGTCCGAAACTCCACTGGACAAAGGAGTGGATTTTGATCTATTGGCCAGTGAAATCAGGCTATCCGGCGGGAATATAAAAAATATTGCTCTTGCTGCAGCATTTCTTGCGGCAAAAGACAAGGACAGGGTTAAAATGGCACATTTGCTGCAGGCTGCACGGAGAGAACATCAGAAACTGAACCGATCCTGGAATGAAAGTAATTTAAGCAGGAGGGTGCTTGAAAAGTGATACGATACTTGAGTAAAACCCTTGGAGAACTTTTAAAAAGTGAATTGGAAGCAGAATGCGGCGAAATAAATGTGGTATACTACCGCCCGAAGGAGCCGCCGGATAATCTGGAAACATCCACCTTCAACCTGTTTCTATATGATATACGTGAAAATGTTGAGTTGAGGAGTAATGAGCCGATTGTTCAGAGGAGGAATGGACAGGGGATTGTTCTCTCACCTCCTCTAAGAGTGGCGTGTTCCTATCTTGTTACGGCTTGGCCGGCTAATAAAAAGGAAGAGGAAGATATGAACCTGGAGGAGCAGCGTCTGCTAAGCCTTGCTTTACAGGTGTTTACCCAGTATCCGAAAATTCCGGAGGATTTTCTGCAAGGAGAACTTGCAAACCAAGAATTGCCCCTTCCTATGGTTACCTTTCAGGCAGATGGCTTGAAAAACCCTGCAGAGTTCTGGTCGATGACAAACAGTAAGATGCGTGCAGCATTTACAATTACAGTAACCATCAGCTTGCCTGTAATAGCTGATAGATCCGCCCCATTGGTAAAACAGGTTTTCAACCGTATAGAACCTGCTGTGGAAAATGTGGGGGAAGCTTTCGTGCAGATAGCCGGACGTGTGGTGGATGACAAGAAAGCGGGTATTCCGGAAGCTATAGTGGATATTCTGGGTACAAAGCTGCGTGGAATGACTGATAAGGAAGGTGTATATACCTTTCCCCGTGTTCCCCCGGGTATGTATACCCTACGTGCAGTTGCCATGGGGTTTGAGGTAAAAACACAGAAAATGTTTGTTCCCGGGAAACCGGATGAATATACAATTACTCTAAAACCGCTATGATAAAGGACTTTGTGAGGAGGAGATTATATGATGACATTTAATGCAACGGGGAAAGCGCCCGGAGTCTACATGCTGGAAGAAACGGTACGTGGACCGATCCCGGGGGTGTCCACCAGTATTGCAGCGTTTATCGGACCGGCAGAAACGGGGCCTATAAATGAGCCTGTGTTTTTGACAAATTGGACACAGTTTAAAGAAAGATTCGGCGGATATATTAACGCTCCTATGGTTTATGTAACCCACGCTCTGAGGGGCTTTTTTGAGAATGGGGGAAACGCATGTTACTTTGTGCGTGCCGGTAAAGCTAAAAAGGCCTATACCTATCTATATGACCAGCTTGATCCCCTAAACAGCAAAGCTCTTTTTGTAGAAGCAAAAAAGGAAGGTGCAGTTACAAACCTGTCGGTTAAAGTGGAGGAATCTGATCCGGGACTGGGATCGACTACAGTATATAAAAATCAGGTCATACTGGCGGGAATAGCGGAAAATAAGTTGTCTGTCACGGCAAAAACAGTTGTGGATGCTGAGAAGTTCAAGCCTGGGGATGTAGTACTGTTTGAACGGTCAGCGTCCGAAGGGAAACCGGCTTTATCGGAAGAGGCAACCATAGACAGGATAAACGGAAGTACCATCATTTTAAAGGCAGTTCTCGGAAGTCCATTCGGTACCGATACCAATGTGACCATGCGGGTGGCAGATCTTGCAGGTAAAGACTATATCAGGTTGAACAGTACACAGGGTATTGAGCCAGGGTCTTATATAAAGGTCACCCAGAGCAAAACTACGCCTGCAGCACCTGGAACTCCTCCGGTAACCGAGACGCTAGAAGAGAAAGGGGTTGTGGAGCAGGTTGACTATACAAACAAAATTGTCAAACTAAAGAAGAAGCTTGAAAAGAATTTTACTCTGGCTCAAAGTGACAGCAACATCAATGTCACTACTTTGGAATTCAACTTTATTGTAATAGTGGACGGCAATCAGACAAAGTACGCAAACCTCTCCATGGAACCGTTCCACAGCCATTATTTCCGTAAGATAATCAATTCGGATATTGTGACTGTTACACTTGCTGATCCTCCAAGCAGGGCCGTTCCCCCACAAAACCTTCCCAGTGCAATTACAAGTCCAAAAAATCTGGAGTTCGGAGAGAACGAGAATATAGCCGGGCTTACACCTTTTCACTATCAGGCGGCTATTGATGCGCTGAATAAATTGGATGATGTGAACATAATCTGTATACCTGACAACACAAGTGAGGTAGTTCAGAAATATCTTATAGATCACTGCGGAAGTAAAAAAGACCGCTTTGCCATTCTGGATGCAAATCAGGATGCTTCTGTAGAAGGTGTGAAGGATCAGGTAAATAATCATCTGAAAGCTACCACTTACGCAGCTATATATTACCCTTGGATTGTGGTAGCAAACCCCGCTGACCCGACAGGTAGGGGGCGCATAAAAATTCCGCCATCAGGACATATAGCCGGGTTGTATGCACGTACGGATAATACAAGGGGAGTTCACAAGGCTCCTGCAAACGATTCTCTGAACGGGGTGCTGGATGTCGAAAGGGTTTTGGATGACAATGAGCAGGGACCGCTGAACGATCTTGGGATAAATGTATTGAGGACATTCAAAGGACGTGGAGTGGTTGTTTGGGGTGCCCGTACCCTTACTGAAAAATCGGACACACAATGGAGGTATATCAACGTCCGCAGATTGCTTCTGTATATTGAAAAATCAATACAGGAGGCAACAAGGTTTGCTGTTTTTGAACCAAGCAACCCTGAATTATGGGCTACTATTAAACGCCAGGTGACGGATTTTCTCACAAGAGTATGGCGTAATGGAGCTCTATTTGGAGCGGCACCGGAGCAGGCTTTTAAAGTCAAGGTGGATGAAGAACTGAACCCTGCCAGTATCCGCACACTGGGGCAGTTGATTATTGAAGTTGTAGTATACCCGGTTACTCCGGCTGAATATGTCGTATTCAGAGTGATACAGCAGCCTAATGGACCAAGTATAAATGAATAGTATTTAGGAGGAATTCATATGCCGATAGCACAACGCAAAGACCCATATAAGAATTTCAGATTCCGTGTACAGATTGATGGTATACAGGTAGCCGGTTTTTCAGAATGCAGCGGGTTTGGCTCCAATGTAGAAGTAATAGAATACCGTGAAGGAGGCGACCCTGCTACTGTGCGCAAACTACCGGGAAAGGTCAGCTATCCTGACATAACTCTCAAATGGGGTGTCACTGACACACATGAGCTCTATGATTGGCACAAAAGTGCGATAAAAGGAAGTGTCGAGCGCAAAAACGGCTCCATTATCCTTCTTGATGATGAAGGCCAGGAGAAGGTACGCTGGAATTTCTTCGATGCATGGCCAAGCAAATGGGACGGGCCGGATTTCAATGCAAAAGGAAATGATGTAGCAATCGATACACTTACACTGAGCTGTGAGAGGGTAGAGAGACATGAGTGATTTTCAGACGGAGTTTGATTTTGTGCTTCCAAAGGGTTATCTGGATAAGGACGGAAATTTACATAAGGCAGGACGTATGCGGCTGGCAACAGCGGCAGATGAAATACTGCCCTTGAAAGATCCCTGGGTACAGGCAAATCCGGCATACCTGATTATTATACTGCTATCCCGGGTGATTACATCACTAGGAACTCTCAGCGCTATAAACACTAAGGTAATTGAACAGCTGTTTGTTCCTGATCTTTCGTACCTGCAGGATTTCTATAACCGTATCAACGGAAGCGGAACAAGGGTTATGGGGGTCACCTGTCCGCACTGTCAGAAAAAATTTGAGGTCGAGCCTGAGAGTTCGGGGGAGTGATAAGCTACCCCCTCCCCCAGATATATGAGGAGGTAGCTTATATAGCATACCATTTTCATTGGCCTCATGAACAGATTATGCAGCTTGAGCATGCAGACAGAAGAAGGTGGGTTGAGGAAATAACCAAGATGAACCGGCGTGGGTGAGGTAATTATAGTTATGAATGAGACTTTAAAAGAAAAGAGTACATTGAGCAAGATGCCGGGGTTGCACCGAAGGTTATCCTGGCAGCCTTACGCACTGAATACTACCGGGCAAATGGTTGCAGGAGTCAGAAATCATACTATGTCTGTTATGGACAGGGCGATCAGAAATTCTTCATGGTATGAAACCTTTAGCAGACGGGTTACTCCACGGACGGGGTGGCAAAGTATGGAGCTTGTCAATTATATCCCGTTGGAACCGGTATTAGGACATTCCAGATCAGGATGGCATGAGGACTATAGTGCTATGCTTCATTCAGGCAGCATACAGACAAAAGCTAATCATCTACCGGTAGAAGCTGTAAATAGATCTGACATGGAAACAGGTACAGCGGAAAGAAAAATAACTTCCATGGCGGCGGCAGAAAAGCATGGCATTGACGCTTCCATAAAAAGCATACATGTGCGTCAAAGAGGGCTAAAAGGGCCAGAGCGGGGTGAAGCCCCGGAGGAAAACAAAAAGCAAATTGCACGGATATCCAGGCCATCTATCGGTATGGCAGTATTTCAACCGGTGAAAAATACCTATACATTGCAGAGAATTGAGGCGGAAGAAGCAATAAACGGTAACAGTAAAGCATGGCTGGAAAAGGAAACTGACCGCAATACTGTGAGTTACGGCACAAAAGATGAAACGAAAGCCATGCAAATAATTACGCAGCAGGGAAATACAGGGCCGCAAGTCAAACTGCAAACCTTAGTAAATGAAATGCTGTATTTGCCGATTTTGCCCGATGAAAACGGCAGTCCGCCTGAATATGGATTTATCAGAGATATGAATGCTTTCAGGCGCAGGGAAGTAAAAGGGGGATTTCCTGCGAGAGAGGTTAAGCCTCCGATGCTGAAAACAGTTATTCAAAACCCTGTCTTTCTATCTTCTGTGAAGAATGATAATGAAGAAGAGCCGATATTTGACCGGGACAGAAAGATTGAGGAGAAAGCTGTGGTGCGGAAGGAAGGTATATCTTTCTCCCATCAGTTCAAACGAGATGATGTAACTGCTATAAGTGAGGATAAGAAAGAAAATTCGGCTTTTGAGAAAATGCTGGAACTCGCAGAAGTGAATATGTCGGCTCCTGAGTTGGAAATCAAAATGCAGCCTTCATCAAGTTATAGGGATGAAGAAAAGGAAACAGCAGGAAACCGGTTCTTTAAGGATGGAAACCGTGAGGAACAAGCGAACAGTACAGAAGTATATCCAGGTTTTAATCCTGTACAGAAGCCTGATCCCAGGCTGGACATTGGGCTTATTGCAGACAGAGTCTTTAACACATTGAAACATCAGCAGGATATTGAACGGGAAAGAAAGGGGCGCTACTGATGCCGCTTACAAAAGCATTGATTCTTAATTTGGATGATGGTGTTTCCATACCTGTTATGTTCAATCCATCGGAATATCAATTGCAGAGAACTAACAACTATGCTGAAATAAAAGTTCCAGGCTGTGATACCACGCAAATTCAGTTTGTACAGGGAGATGCCCAGACACTATCGGTTGAGCTGTTCTTCGATACTTCGAGTCAGGGATTTGATGTAAGATCATACACGGATCAGATCGTCAAACTGACAAAAATCAACCCGGATACGGGAGAGCCGCCGACACTGCTATTTTGGTGGGGCACTCTTGTATTCAGCTGCATTATGACGAGCGTTTCACATAAGTATGAATACTTCGATGCCCTCGGTCAGGCTTTGAGAGCAAGGTTGAGTGTCACACTTAAAGGATATGACTATCTCGAACAGTTTGGGGATCAGATGAAGGTTTCCCCTTTGAGTAATCTGAAGGGGCTGGTTTTTAAATCGGGTGATACATTGCAGAGCCTGGCAGGAAAAGAATATAAGGATACGGGTAAATGGCGGAAGATTGCTGAAGCCAACAAAATAAACAATCCTTTGACAATCCGGCCCGGCACGAGATTAAACATTCCAAAATTATAGTTGTAAAGGGGAGCTACTGTGGCGTTATTAGAGATTTCTGATAAAAAAGTACCAAGTATTGAAATAATAGTAAACTCAGTTCCCTTACAGATTCCGGAAGTGAAATCCGTTTTAGATGTGAGTGTATCCCAATATATGAGCCCACCCAATTATTTCAAGCTTAGTTTGTTTGATCCGGAGCTGAAAATGCTTGACCGGGAGAAGGGGATACTCCGCGAGGGAAGCCGTATTGAAATCAATATGGGGTATGCAGGAAATTTGAAGAAGATGTTGGTCGGGGAGATTGCAGCAGTTACGGCAGATTTTTCAAATGATGCAGCAGTGACAATCCAGATTGAAGGATATGATCTGCTTCACCGCTTGTCCAGAGGTACTTTTTTCAGAAAATTTGAGGGGGCTACTGACGACAGCGGCCTTCCTGACAGTGAGATAGTCAGCATGATTGCTTCAGAGATGAAGCTGGTACCAAGCGTAGATTCAACACAGCAGAGGAATGAGGCAAGGGTGCAGAATCATGTTTCAAATCTTGTATTCCTGGAGGAATTGGCTCGTATGAATGGATTTTACATATGGATGGATGGAGATACTCTGAATTTTAAAAAAACACCGCCTCAAGCAGAGCCCATTCAGCTGAAATGGGGGGCAAACCTTATTAGTTTTTCAGCGAGATTAAGCATTTCCGGATTAGTAAACGAAATAGAGGTCAGGGGCTGGGAACAAGTCCAGAAGCAAGCTTTTTCTGCCAAGGTACAAAGGCCAGATGATTCTACCGCTGAGTTTTCGCGGGAAGGCCAGACATTGATTTCGCAAGGGTCAGGGGGTGTATCCGGAATGGTACTATGGAACACACAGATATCCAGTCAGCAGGAAGCAAAAGAATATGCGGAGACTGCCATGACGCAGCAAAGGCAGGTTATCACCGGGTCGGGGGCATGTATAGGCCAGCCTGACATGAGAGCAGGGTCGCAGCTTGAGATAAGCAGCATTGGACGTTTTGAGGGTACATATACAGTTCAAGAGGTAAGGCATACTTATGGGCCGGGCGGCTATTTAACATTTTTTCAGGTGGGGAGAATGCTATGAGTATGAATAACATATCGGGACAATATGACAGTAGAGGGGACAAGCGTATTTACGGGGTTATTACCGGTGTTGTTATTAAGAATAAAGACCCACAGGGCAAAGGAAGGGTAAAGGTGAAGTTCCCTTGCCTTACCGATAGCGAAATGGGGTATTGGGCACGTATGGCGGCACCTATGGCTGGCGGTGACAGGGGAATACTGTTCCTGCCGGAGGAAAAAGATGAAGTTCTGGTAGTGTTTGAGGAAGGAGACATATCCAGACCCTATATCATAGGTGCACTGTGGAATGGAAAAGACAAACCGCCGTATTCAAACGAGGATGGAAAGAACAACTTGAGGATCATCAAATCCAGGAGTGGGCATATCATTCGTTTGGATGATACCGACGGTTCTGAGAAAATAGAGATTATTGATAAAAGCAGTAAAAACAGTATTACAATAGATACGGCAAAGAACTCAATAAGTATTAAGTCTGAAAAGGATATAAGTATTGATGCACCTAACGGGATAATCCGGCTGAACTCAAAGAGTATTGAAGTATCTTCTTCGGCAGAAACAAAAGTCGATGCAAAAGCAGGTCTGGAGCTGAAGAGTTCGGGGAATACGGTTATTAAAGGTGCAACTGTTAATATAAATTAACTCGTTGTGCTGGCTGGTTGGAACGGAACTTGCAATAAAAATCAGCTGGCACAAGAGGCTAAATTAATCTGCGGTACCGGTGAAATTATGTTATAGAACCCGGTATGACGCTTTAATCGGGAGTGTGTTTTATGGGGATGCCTGCAGCAAAACAAGGAGACCGGATAACTGCCAGCGATATGCACTTGATTCAGCCCCCGGGGACTACATCGCCTGTATTGGTGCCACATCCTTTTGTCGGTATGATCGATGGAGGATTGAGCAGTGATGTGAAAATAATGGGTATGGCGGCAGCTACAGTGAACAGCACAGCCACCAACAGCCCTTCTCATGTGCCTATAGGAGGGACTTTTATAAAACCTCCTCAAAATAAGGCAACCATCATTATTGGTAGTGTGACGGTATTTATAAACGGGAAAGCCGCTGCGCGAATGGGTGATACTGCGACAACCTGCAATGATCCGGCAGATTTGCCGGCTGGGCAAGTGATTGCAAGCGGCACGGTTATGATTGGATAGGTTTTATTGGTTTATTGAAATGTTTTCCGGACAGCAGGAGGTATGTATGAGGGATTCTACAAAAAAAGACAAGGAGTTTTTAGGTGCGGGGATTGCATTTCCTTTTTGTGTTGATGAAAAAGGACAGATAAAAATGAATAGTCTGGAAGACCACATCCGGCAGTCTATTTTTCTGATTCTAAACACAGCAAAGGGAGAACGTGTGATGCGGCCTGATTTCGGCAGCGGACTAAACAGACTGGTTTTTTCCAATATAGATATAGCTACAAAAGCACTGGTCAAACACGAAGTTGAGGTGGCACTCACCAGGTTTGAACCACGGATAAAGCTTCTGCATGTGGATGTAAAGGATGATGCAAGGGATAAAGGGGTTCTCTCTATTACATTGGAGTACAAAGTAAGGCAAACAGATACGGTATTTAACCTGGTATACCCGTTTTATCTGGAAAGAGGGGGAGTTTGATGCCTGATAAATTACCTGTTTTGGATAACAGGATTTTAAAGGATATAATGAAAGATTTATATGATATGACAAAAGTCCATATCCCAGAGTGGAATCCCCCGCCGGAAGGAGATGCGGGAGCCATGCTTCACCGCATATATGCAAGGCTTTTGGAAATCACTCTGGAGCGTCTGAATAAAGTACCGGAAAAGAATTTGATTGCATTTTTAAGTACTATGGGGGTAAACCTTCTTCCCGCCTCACCGGCTGTTGTTCCACTCACATTTGAGCTTATGCCTGGAACAGAGTATGCTTTGATACCTGAAGGAACCATGGCAGGAACAGAGCAGGTGATATTTGAGACAGAGGAGGATATTACAGCAATATCTTCAAAAATAATTAAGGCTTTCACGATAAACCCTTTTTGGGAAAGCTACTCTGATATTACCGGGATTTTTGGCAGAGGGGACAGTTTTGGCTTTTCACCCTTTGAGGGTAAGCATCTTCTATCTTACGCCATGTTGTTTGGCCACGCTATGCTTTTAGACTATAACAAAGCTAAAGTGGAAATAAAATTCAAATGGAAGTCACAAGAGATTTCCAGGCAGGAATTCACTAAAATACTTGAAAGGTTTAAGTGGCGATTTATAAGGGAAGAAAATACGGTTGATTTGAAAGTGAAGGCGAGCGACATCACAGCCTCTGATGGTATAAAGAAAGCAGGAGTGGTATTTGAGAATACGGCTCCTCCAGAAATGACAGCAGTTAAAGGACCGGGTATATGTGGCAGTATGGAAAACCGATGGATATCCATGACTATGAATACAGCACATATGGACAAAAGACTTTTAAATGACCTGATGTTTACATCTGTGGAGCTAGTAGTAAGCAGCCAGAGAATACCGCCTGATACAGCGTTTTTCAATACAGCTCCGGTGGACATTACCAAGGACTTTTACCCTTTCGGAGAAGCTCCTAAAACCGGAGATGTCTTTTATTTGAGCTGTAAGGAGGCATTTTCCAAATCACAGAAAAATGCAAACTGTACTATTGATCTGGATTTTGAAATAGAAGCTTCTGCCGGTAAAATCAAGTGGGAATACTGCAGCAGCAGCGGATGGAAGGAGCTTGTACCTCTAAGTGATTCAGGCCAGGATTTTACCGGGCAAAGGACAGTAACCTTTTCAACACCTTCGGATATAAAGAAAATAAGAGTTCCTGTAGAAGGTATGGCAAATTACTACTATTATGTCCGGGCCAGCATAGCAGATAAAGAGCTTTTCCCTGCACCTGCTTTTGAATGTATTTCCGTTCAGGTGAAAGACCCTGCTGCGAATAGCAGTAATAATTATCTCCCCCTGGTGTTTACAAGTGACAGTCCCGTTGATGATATTGTCTCCGGTGATTTTAAGCTCAATGGATCGCTTGAGTATGTAGATAAAAGCTGTGCTTTCCCTTTTGGAACAGACGCAAAGATTGGTAAAACTGCGTATTTTGCACTGTTGGAAGAAACAAAAGGGGGATGGAAGCTTGAATTTTCTTTTAGTCCGAAACCGAAGTCTGAAATACTTTGGGAATATTGCAAAGGGAAGGGAATGTGGGAGCCGCTGAACGTCTCTGATGGAACTGCGGTTTTCACAAAAAAAGGAATGGTTAATTTTAAACTTCCTTGCGACATTCAGCAGGAGGAAATATGCGGGCAGAGCAATTACTGGGTTCGTGCCCGGATCATCCGTGGAAATTTCGGGAAGCCTGCAGAATACATTCCTGTAAAAAGTGATGACCCATCCAGGGGATACAGGATTGCTACCGACTCAGGCAAATACATACCTCCATTTATTAAGAGTATTCGTATAAACTATACCTCCACTGTTTTTCCTTCAGTATTATCTCAAAGCGGATTCATATACAGTGATAGGACTGAACTCAACAGTAATGAAACGTTTTATACTCCTGCCGATTCTGTAAAAAATGTCAAACCGTACAAATATGCCGATGCCAGACCTTCTTTGTACCTTGGTTTCGACAGGTTTATTCAGGGACAACCTGTGACTATATATGCTTCAGCAAGGCCTACATGCTTTTCAAACAGTGCAGAGAATGAAAGTATCACATCTGACCGGACGGATGAAAATAACCGTATAGGCTGGGAGTATTTTAACGGCAAGGAGTGGAAAACACTTTCAGTAACCGATACTACAGACAATATGAAGAGGTCGGGAATCGTAAAATTTCTTATGCCCTATGATGCTTCTCCATTTTCAAAATTCCATGCAGAGGAAGAACTCTATTGGATACGTGCTGTATCCGCATTGGATAATCCGCTTGACGCGCAAGTACTGACAGGTATATATCTTAACACCGTGCCTGCACTGCATGGGATAACAAAACAGGAGGAAACCCTCGGATCAAGCAATGGCCAGCCCGGGCAGATAATGCGATTAACTTCTGTTCCGGTATTGGAAGGAATACAGGTGTTTGTCAGGGAGTATGAGCCGCCGTCTGATAATGAATTGTGTGAGATAGAGCAGGAGGAAGGCAGGCAATCAGTTATTTTAAAGGTAAATCCCGTGACGAAGGAAGCTGAGACATGGGTGCGCTGGCATGAGGTTTCCAACTTCCTAATGTCAAACCCCAAAAGCCGGCATTATACATTTGACTATACAAAAGGCACTATCACCTTCGGAGACGGTAAACGGGGACTTATTCCTCCTTATGGATCAAACAATATAACAGCAAGCTACAGGACAGGCGGCGGAACTGCGGGAAATATCAAAAAAGGGTCTGCAATAAAGGTGAAATCTTCTATTCCGGGCGTTTCAGGAGTAATCAATCCTATGGATGCCGAAGGTGGATCTGAGCCCGAAACACTTGATATGGCAAGAGTACGTGGGCCACAAGTACTAAAAAGCAGAAATTATGCAGTTACATCCGGTGATATCGAGTGGCTGGCACGGCAGGCCGCCGGAACACGCATCGCACGTACAAAATGTCTGACCAATATTAACCGGCAGTTATGTTTTGAACCTGGCTGTGTGACACTTATAGCAGTTCCACAGGTGTCTGATGACAAGCCTTTGCCCGGACCTGGACTTATAAGGCGGATAGAGGACTATTTGAAAGACCGTTTATCGGCAAATATGAAAACATGGCTAAATGTGATAGGGCCCGGATACATAAAAGTTGCCGTGTATTTGGAAGTTGCTCCGGTTGACATAGACGATGCTCAAACCGTTAAGAACCGAGTAATAACCGCTTTGAAAAGCTTTTTCAATCCTTTGCGGGGGGGACCTGATTGTAGTGGATGGGAATTCGGAAGGGACGTATACCTTTCAGAAATATGCAGAGTTATAGAGAGTATCGAGGGTGTGGACCATGTTAATCTGGATACTATGGATATCCGTCCGAATATTGCCCAGAAGTATATAGAAATTGGAGACGACTTTGACTTTATTAATTTCATTGGAATGGAAATTCACAAGGGAACACCGGTCGCCGTAAACATCCCGGATACGGGGTGTCCCCGGAAGTTGGCAGTCACTGCACAATCCGTGTTTATAACTTCAGATTTAAAGGGTTTGTATGTAAAAGGTTTTAAAGAGGGAGATAAAATTACAAGAATACTTGACATAGAGGTACAAGAAATTTCTGTAGAGAGCAAAACTATATGGATTAAGCCGGTGACCGATATGGTGGGATTTCCTTACGGCAGTTCTGTGACATCTGCCGATGGTACAAAAAGAGCAAGACTGGCCCAGGGAATATTACCGGAAAGTGTGACAAATACGGTTTTGATAGAGGGGGAAAACACTTCATTTTTCAGTGATCTGAAGCCTGGCAGCATACTTACCCTCTTCTATCCGTTTCCCATGACTGTAACTGATGTATCTATGAATAAAGAGACTTTGGTTTTAGGTATAGAGCCTTATAGCAGCATACTGGATTTTCCTGCTGGGAGTGTTTTTTCTACTATGGACAATTCAGTGAGATTGCCGCTGAAGCAAGCTGTAGATGCAAATAAAAATACTGGTTGTATTATACTGGAAAACTTTCTGGAAGGTGAAACCATGGCTGTATTAAGTAAGTATAAGCAATGTGAGAAAATAGACTTTACGGTAAAGGGTGTCCACCCGGTCAATGATACGGTTTATCTTGAGGAGAATTATCTTGTTTATTCCGGTGAGCATACGGTAAATATTGTGGATAAAGCAGCTAGGGGAAGGAGTGATGTGTAATGCCTCTTTCAGTGCCTGATATAGATGACCGCACATATGAGCAGCTGGTGGCGGAAGCACGCACGCTGATACCCAAGAATTTTCCGGTATGGACAGACCATAATCCTTCCGATCCGGGGATTACTCTGCTGGAACTGTTTGCTTTTTTAATGGAAGCAGGTATTTATCAGATAAACAGGGTGCCTGAACAAAGCTTGGAGCACTTTGCCGGATTAATGGGCATTAAAAGGCAACAGGGTGAAGAAATCGAGCAAATGCTTTGCAGGGCAATGAAGGTCTTGACAGAAAAAAGTCGTGCTATTACTACGGAAGATATGATATATCTGATTCAGCAGCCCGGAATATTTTATGATACTACCACTGCGCTGAAACTAAAGTATTTTGCCGGAACTCCGGTTTGTGATATGGAGGTATCGGAAATCATAGGCAGCATCAGTGTTTGGCATGATGATGGAAGCAAAACGCTTGAAATAAGCATGGAGGCTGGAAAACGGCTTTTTGAAGGGGATGTCATATTGTTTGACGATAAAGGCAGGCTTGAGTGTGCTGTTGTAGAGAGAGCTGTTTATGGAGTGAAAACAACAACCGTAGTTTTAAAAACATCCACATACTTTAACCACGGGAAGAAGGCAAAAATCAGGAAAATAATATCCCCCATGGACCCTTGCAAATCCAGTCTTGCTGTTGCTGTAAAACAGGGTGAAAAGGGTATTGTCCTGAAAAATGCGATGGATGCAAAGCGTTCATATGTATTCCGTGTAGGTATGCCGGATTCATGCGACTATTTATGCGTGAATGAAGTAAATATTTCAAGGGTTGCGGTAGAATCTAAGAAAGACTTTGTAAATCTGATAATTGTTCCTTACAGCGATACCGAAGCTACACCGCAGCCATCTGATGACTTGCGCCAAAAGGTGTTTGAGTATATACGCTCCATTTGTCCAGTAAGTACTCGCATCCGTGTAAATAAGCCGGAATATGAGGATATTTGTATCCATATTTGTGCCGTACGGGAAAGAGGCAGTATCATAGACAAGGGTATGCTCCGGAGTAATATACATGAAGCTGTAAGAGATTTTTTGAATCCTCTTCCGGATAATGCGGGCGGAAAAGGGTGGGAATTCGGAAGAACTGTTTACCGTTCAGAACTATATAGAATCATTGAAGATGTAAAAGGTGTGGATCATGTAAAACAGCTTTTACTGAAGAAAGGCTCAGTTCCTTCCTTTAATAAAGAATGTGACAGGCTTGTCAATGAAATCTGCCTTACGACAAGTACATCATTGGTAAGAGTAGGGGATGAGGCTGTCAGTATTGAAGTGATAGATGAATAGGAGTGTGGTCTAAGCGTGGCAAAGAATATGCGGCCTATACAGTTTCTTGACTATCTTCCACAGTATTTGCGCAGTGGTGAAGCAGAGGGTATGAATATATTAAGCAGGTTTCTGGAGCCTATGGAAACCATGTTTGAGAATCTGGAAGCTGCAATTGAAGGAAACATTATTTCACTCACCTATATAGGCGGTGTGGGTAGAGTGCTGTCTGTAAAGGAATTTGAAAGCGGAGACATCAGGTTTGTAAACGGCACACCTGTAAGGATTCCCGGAACGGATAATTATTCAAGACTTTCAAAGGAAATTCCTGCGGGAGCAAAGGGTGTAAGCAATATTGAGGTTGAAGATGATGGATTTGCTGATCGCCTAAAAACCGGGGATGTCATCGAGGTCTTTTCCGGGGGAATTTCCGATTTGTTCAACCTTGCTGTTACCCCACCACCCGAATTCAGGTACACGCCTACTTCCGAATACGATTTTCTTGCATATATTGCAGGTTTCACAGCTTTGCCGCTGAGGGAGGATAAGTCTGCACAATGGAACCGCTCATTTTTGCAGGCAGCAATTCCTTTATACCGTGAACGCTATACTCTCAATGGGTTGAGAAAACTGCTTGAGGAATGGCTCAAGGGTGAAATAATCAAGGGTACTGTTATACTGACAGACCTGACAAGGACACATACGGATGTTGACACAGTTTTTCAACTAGGCGATACGTCGGTACTGGGGGTTGATACAGTGCTCGGAGAGGGTCCCGCACATTTTTTTGTAGTGGACCTTGTGATAGACTCTACAGCACCTGTTATGCGCTGTCCGGAAGGAATATTTGCGTTTCAGAGGGCAGTAAAGTATTTTCTGGATGCTGAAAAACCAGCAAACAGTTACTACAGGCTTTGTGTCCATGCGAGCACCATGCAGCTGGCGCCGGATAAAAAGACGCCTGAGGATACAGATGCACAAATTGGTGAAACCACCATGCTATACGGTGAACCATGGATAATAGAAGGTCGGTAATTTATATTATATTATTAAGGCAGGGGGATACATAAATGTCGGATGAGATCAAACGCGTTAGTTATTTTGAGAGACAGTTCCTTAGAGCAAAGGAGTTTGTGGATGAACAGAAATACCATACCAGGCTTCACAGGGAGCACAACAAGAGGCTGCATACGACAGGGGTAGTTATTTCCGGATTTGAAGTTACTCCCAATACTTTAGACCCGAATGACAAGACAAAAGTGCTGGTATTGGGTGGAATGGCTTTGGACTGTGAGGGAAGGGAGATATTCCTGTTTGAAACCTGTCCTTTGCCTATGCCGGGTAACGTTAATATGGTTGATATCTACGTATATTACAGTGAGGAGCCCGCAGAGCCAAGCAATGACCCGGGGGTTGCAGGCAATCATACCAGAATAGTTGAAAAACCCTGTTTTGCAGTTTCGCCTCGGGACAAGGTACCTGCAGGGGCTATCTATATTGCACAGGTCAAACTGAAAGACGGTATGGTGGAAGGTTCCGGCAGTATTACAGATAAACGTACCGTGGTAGTATCGACCATTGGAAATAATTCCATAGATGAGGTAATGCTGCGGAACAATTCCGTATCTACACGCACCATCAGAGATAATGCAGTTGATTCGAATAAGCTGCGTTCGGATGCAGTAAATGACACAAACCGTGCGGTGGGAACAGACCATATAAAAAACAATGCGGTCACATCCGACAAGCTGCGCTCCGACGGGGCAAACGATGCAAACCGTGCAGTGGGGACAAACCATATAAGGAACAATGCAGTAACGGCAGCCAAATTGCAGTCTGATACTTCAATTGATACAAACCGTGCAGTGGGTACAGATCATATTAAGAACAATTCTGTGACTTATGAAAAGCTTAGACATGATTCTTCAGTAGATGTATACCGTGCTGTTGGAACCGATCACATAAGAGACGGAGCAGTGACTTATGAGAAAGTAGACTGGAATATAAAAAATCTTCTTTTAGGCGGATATATTGCAGTCAATAGCGATGGAACAATATTAAGCAATTCTTACCATAACGTAACGTCCGTATACAGATTAAGAAAAGGTGAATATCAGATAAACTGGACAAAGCCGGTGAGCCCCTTTGTGCATTTCTCTTATCCATATGGGGACTATAGGGTAAACATATTGGGAACCAGCAGTGTCACAACAGTTATTGTCAGCAATAGTGCAGGTGTAAATGTTGATGGGTCTTTCTGCATTATGGCAGCACCATTATAGGTATTATCGGGATTACTGAATAAAGGAGGATATGTAATGGCTATTATCCGGTTGTATTATGATAAAACAGGCAAAATCATCCGGTCGGAACATAGAGTGGATGAAATCTATTCGGATGAGAATGCATCAATGGATAATTTGGATGGTATAAAATGGATGTCAATAGATATTCAAAAGCTTGAAGGCAAGTGTGTTGACGATTTTGAAATAAAGAACAAAAAGCTTGTGAAAAGAAAAGATATATAGACGGGAAAATAGGGCTTTCAGCGCAAACTGAAAGCCTTACTTTCTTTGCGTGTACTTATATTTTACAAATTATTATTTTTTTTAGAGTATTTTGGAGGTATATGGAAACATATATAGAATTATATCTAGGTAGGTTCTAATTATTTGGAGGTAATTATGTCAGAGCAGCGTATTAAGTTCAATATTGATGATTCATTTGAGATATATCTTAGTGAGATTGAAGCAGGTAATCTGAGTTTATTACTTAAGGATGAGTTCCGGACAAAAGAATGGGCAGTAAGCTTCGGAATTATCCAATCCTATATAGAGAACGGGTTTTATAAATATAATAATGATCAGTACGAGATCAAGAAAATTATTATTGATATGAGAGATCTGGAATGGGTTGATCCTATACCGTTCATCAACCTGATACTCACACTGTACAGTTTTAAGAAGAGTAAAGAGGATAGAGAACTGGCATTTTACCTGCCCAGCGATAGTGAAGATAATAAACGGAAATTATTGAAATATATTGCACAGGAAGGATTCTTAAAGCAGCTTATTTGCATAGGGGATGTATATTTCAACAAATCTAAATGTGATGATGATACTATAGAAAAGATGAAATTGTATGATATAGAATTAAGCTTTAATCGCTGCCAGGTGTTTCCCTTAAAAATAATAAATCCCTTTGAAATAGGGGATATTGATAATTACATAACAAAAGAGATGAATAATATCAGACATGCCCTTCAACAAAAAAAGCTGACTTATACACAAGTCAATAGTCTCACTCATAAAATCAAACTAATATTGGTGGAACTTGTCCAGAATATAAGAGAACACGCATATCCCGGAGAGAAAAAGGGGTTTGGTTCGATATATATAAGGTATAGAGAGGGCTATAACTATAAGATGGACTCAGACCAGAAGGAAAAATTAAAGAAGCGGATAGATGAGGAGCATATTCATAATCCACTTCTCACCAAGAACTTTTTCTATAATAACCCTCAGTTTATAGAATTGTATGTTGTAGATAATGGAATAGGGTATTCAAACACTGTTGTTGAGACGAAAAACAATGTATATCCTTTAAGAGAGTCCTTCAGAAAGACGTTTATTCAGGGACACAGGGGAAAAACGAATAATAAGGAATTTAAATCGGAAAAAGGCGGACATTCGTTAATATACCAGCTTCTTTCACAAAACAAGGATTTTATATGGATAAAGGATATAAATGAATACTTGGGAACATACTGCTATGAACATGATAACAGTACTCTGGATTCGCAAAAAAAATTCTATGAAAATGACTATGCATCAAGTCTGAAAAGTAAAAGTGTACAGTGTTTCGCTTTTCTGGCGAGGTTACGCATCGTTAAGGACGACTATGAGAAGTATGTAAATCAGGAGACAAATTCTGAGTACTACACTAAAGAAGCAGCGAATCTGCAACCGTATGTCAGCAATAGCTTTATAAAGACGTTTGAGACAGAAAAATTCAGTTTTAAACCTGACCTGGATAAACTGATGAAAATATATGCTGATGAAAAGCATATTTTGAATATAAAAAAAAGCATTAAGCAGCGGGAGATATATTTTAAGGATTCAAGGTTTGAAAATATTGAAAGTAATAGAGACGAGGATTTGTTAATAAATTATAGATATAACCCGTCCAGTACAAAAAACTATATTTTGCTGCCGAAGACAAATCAAAGCAAAATGTCTGTTTATCAAAGCATAGATGACTTTTTAGGTGAAAGCGAAAACGAAAAAATCAAGTTAGTTGTTGCAGATATCTCTACAGAGGATTTTTATGTATTCATATCTGCACTTAATAATGTTAAGTTCTTCAGGAACTCCAAAACCTTTTCTTTTCCGAAAAAGGTTGAAAAAATCGTTTTGGTTTCTAAAAGGCTTTCAATATGTATTTTAGAAAGAAATTATAATGTTAGTGAGGGAGAATACGCATTTTCAATAGATGAAACTGAAATGGTGAAGTTTATGGATGGAAACACAGAGGAGGAATCCGAGTTTTCCGTAAACTCAGTATACCATCTGCTTGCGCTTCTAAAGTATTATGACTCACATTTGTTATGGAACAGCATTAAAAACAGTAGTTCACAAGAAAGCTCGTTATATGTTAATGAGGAAATTATCTGGGATGAAAACAAAAAACCTATCAAAGGGTACATAAATTTTCCTCAACTGGTATCCGAATCACTATGTCTGGAGCTGTTCCGCGTGGCATTGGAAAGAAGTACTATAATATTTAACAGTAATAATGTCTACTTTAAAAATGTTGATCATATGACAAAAAGGATTGTATATGATTTAAATGTTAACACTGAAATCAATGATGACAGTAATATAATAAATGTGGGCAGTGTCTATATGTCAGGGAAAACTGAGACAGATAATAAAGACATTAAAGTCAAGAATGAAAATTCCGTAAACATATATTTTTTCAAGCATCCCGAATCAATAATGAAAGTGAACTCATTATTTCTTTGGCCCCAACAGGATTGGATAGATAAAACCATGACAAAACCGTTTCATAAGGAGAATGCCGAGAAACTGAAGAGGATAGGAAAAACTCCGATGATAGCCCCAGATGGACAGAAGTACTTCTTAAGGAGTTTAAGACGTGATATTGATGGAAATACTCCTTACAGGAGAAATCTGGTAGATAGCTATAACAGCGACTATCAAAGACTATCTACTGAATTTATCAGGCTGGGACATATTGAGTATAACGGAAATCACGACTTTGTTTTTATAGATATTGTAAATGAGTTTAAATCAAGTTTTTATGAGCAAGGGCATCTGGCTGCATTTTTGATAAGCGAAATATATATTGCTTTAGGTAATAATGAGAGGGATATGGATGAATACCTTTCGGATATGGGAAAGGAAAAGTGGAAATCAAAAATTATTCAATATATTGCAGATCATTATTCGGAAAAGGGAATCAGTGAGAGTAATAAATCAGATATGATTGTCTACCTGTCTCAACACAACACTGATGTGATCATGCAGATTGTAAAACAGGTTTTCAATAAAAAGATACATGATAAGATAATTGCGTTAGTGCCAATAAAGCAGGGAAGGGACGGCTCCTCATTCCTGATATCTCCTCTGACCCTGGATGTCATTGAGAAAAGGCTTAGCCAGAGCCAGATAGGCCGTGTGATTATATTTGATGATATAATAGTCTCGGGAAGGACAAGAAAGGAGCTTAAGCATGTACTGACATCACTTAAAGCAAAGAGTGTCCATACCCTCTCGCTCATCGACAGGCAAAGATTGCCTATTTATGCTCCTTACAGCGAGCGGCACCGATCCTACTGGCGCACTGACATACCCAGATTAAGCACCAGAAACTTATGTGTTCTGTGCAATAGCATTTTACTTGTGAATAATTTCAAGCGCCACCTTGCATCAAACATGGCTAAAGAAAGGATCGATTACTGGATAGAAGCCTGGGGAAAGGTCGATTCGATGAATATCCACAGTAATCATGGCCTGAGGCAGAGAAGTATAAATCTCAAACAAGGTTTTTTTGAACATTCGGATGGGCAGAGCGTAGAGATTAAGACAGATATAGGAATGTTTTTATATTGTTCGGAGATGCTGTCTTTAATTTCTGAAGATAACACCATCACAGACATCATAGCAAATAATCCGGAGCTGAAACCTGAGGATATCATATTGCTTGTCGGAAGTATCCTTATATTGTATGGATTCGGGCTTTCCAGCAATTCGGTATATGAAATGCTGGTCCTGCTGATAGAGAGTCTTTATAAAATAAAGGATATAAATAACTATACTGCTTTAGCTGCATTAGTTCTAATAGGTCAGCAGCCTGACACCATCAGCAGTATATTGACGAAATTTAACGAAGTTTCATTTTCGTTAACTAATTTTGATTTCTGGATTGTTTTATCCTATTTCTCAAAAAATCATGTACGGCATATAAAAGACTCAATTAATAATGATGCGGACAGATTACTGCTATGCGATAGGGAAATAAACAATTTTTATAACAACTTCAATTTTGAATTGTATCATAAAGGCGGCAAGCGGCATAATCGCCCGATAATTGATTTTGTTGACACTCTGAAGTCTAAAAAGGAATATGAAACAGGCTGCAAAATGGAATTGCATAGCATTGTCAATTTATTAAACAGCTTGGATCTGGTAAAGGACTGTCTGATAAATATTCCTGTTTCGTATTATTACATATATAAAAACTATAGTATGACTAATGCCGATAAGGTAATAAACCCAAGGGATTATATCAGGGACAGGATTCAGGAGATTGAGAGTTTCATAGAAAAATTAAGAAACCGTACAAATATTTTAAAAGAATACAAAGAAGTGTTTGCAATTGAAAAAGATGATGTTGTGAGCATGCTTGAGGATATTGAAAAACTTTACCTGAGCTTTATTAATGATATATATCAATGGCTCTTTATCAGTGTAGATACTGAAGCTGAAAAGATGAAACTATCGAAGGAATTGTTAAAACAAAAGTTGCAGGTTCTTATAGACAAAAAAATAAGCAGTATTCATAAGGAAAGCAGCAGTGGGTACAACGCGAGATTCTGCAAAATTGACGTAAACTTCCCTCAAGATGGTGCAGGCAACATAATAAACAGTGCATACTCATATTATTTTGATAATCTGATTGCATATGAAGTGGAAAATTTGCTAACTGACATAAGGCATTCTCAGGTTAAGAAACATAACCCGGTTGATAAATCGGATTCAGACATGGCAAATCTCTGGATTTACGTAAAAGTAAGGGCGAAAGCTCTTTATATAGAATTCTATTATAATTACAGCAGGGATGTTGATGAGATTAATCAAATTAAAGAGGGTAAGAAGCGGTATAGCGAAGAGCATCTGGAAGAACTGGGTGGTAAGATAAGGCATAAGAGGATAGTGAGGAACCGTGAAGAGTACTTGCGGTCACAAATGATTATTCCGGCTTTGAGATATAAATAGGAGGAGTGGATATATATGGATTTTAATTTACTTGTCATTGACGATTTACTTACCAGTGAGCGGAGGGAGGTTTATAAGAAAGTCTTGTCTCCTAAATTCAAACTGCCATATATCGATGATCCTGATTATGATGTAACAAAAATAAGAGAGATACTGGCGACTGATAAAAACATACACGGATACTTGTTTGATGTAAATTTACAGGAATGGAGAGTAAATATACAAAGCCTTCTGAAAACACTGTGTGATAACAGAAAGGACGCAGTTGTATTTCTTGTCAGCAGTGATTGGGAGGAAGATCAGGGGAAATTATTCAACTATCTGAACGAGATTAGAAATAACAGTGACATTATGATAGACGGGTTATTCAAATGGCAGAATTTCAAGGAGATATACGACTCCTCAGAAGCCAGCAGTTTTAACAATATTATTAATACAATTCATACAAGACTTGTGAATTACTACTTAAGCAAAACAGCATCACTGAATATATCAGAAAACCAGAAGCTGACATTATTACATTTGTCGGATTTGCAGTTTGGTGATGACAACCAGATGTTTCCGCAATATAACACTATATACAACTTTTTAGATAGGGAAAACCTTATTCCGGATCTTCTTATTTTATCAGGGGATATTGCATATAGCGGGAAAGCGAGGGAATATAAGCTTGCTGAGAAATGGCTCATTGAATTCACCAAACGGCTTTGGCCCGGTAATAATGCAAATATCTCTAAAAGGATTCTTATAGTGCCAGGCAATCATGATTTCAATTTTGATGCATGTGCAGGGAATTATTATGAATACAAGTTCTCAAAAAATGCTTATGAGCAGAGAAGCGTTCAGGAAAACGAAAATCAGGAACTAGGGCTGTATAATTTTAAAAGATTTGCATATGAGATGACAAAGGACGAAACCTGGATACTTAACAAGGAAAACTATTTCTATGTCAATAATATGTTCCTGCATCTGGGAGTGTGCTTCCTTCATATTGACACAATTTCCATGATAAATGATATTGGCAAGCATATAGGAGAAAGGGTCAGCATTTCCGATAACTATGAAAGCTTGCTTAATCAGCAGATTTCACCAAATCGTGGGAAGAGGGACATATATACAATAATACTGTCGCATTTTTCTCCTCAGAGGTATGGGTGGGGTGCGGATGATGCAGCAAAGAAGACTGTCTGGAGAAAAATGACGGACATAATAGATACTATGAAGGCCAACCTTTATTTATACGGGCATGAGCATAAGTATTCGAGACAGTTCCTTAACTGCAGGGAGGGAAGGTACACGGATAAACTGGCATCAATCGGGGCAGCATCCCTTTTTATGAACAACAAAAAAAGGGAGGATGATTATACCAGAGGTTTTTGTGTTTATGAGCTGGAGCGGGAAGATTCTGTAGTTAGGCGTGTTAAAGTCAACCCGGTGGTAATACAGAATAACAGGATAGATTTTGAAAAAGATGAGTTTACGATTGAACCTAAGGATATTGTTTATTAATCTATTACATGTTTGTGCTAAAATATTGTAGGAAATAGTATAAGTTGTGCGATTCTAAAAACATACGATTTCCTACAATTAATGACAAAAAAATACATGGAAACGCTTGACATATTTTTCAATTAGTATTATCCTATTAATATTATTTACTATAAATTATGCAATCGGTTACATATATGAATATTTGAATTTATTTAGTTGCCATACTTTGTTTTATTCAACATCTTACAAACAATAATTTTCTTCAATAAACCATCTTAAAGGTTAATATATAATTTATATAAATACTTCGAATAAGACTGTTTTTAGCAATAGTTTATCACTTTACTGTAAGCGGTTTCAAAGGAATAATAATCTAAGACTATTATGATTATAAAGCAAAAACCCATAAATCACACGGGTTCTTGGTCGGAAACGGTGATTTACGGGTCAGCGGTAGAATAGCTTTATGCTATTTTTTGTTACCTTTTTTATTCTAACATAAATACACGTCTTAGGTAAATAGAGTTTTTCAATATATCAGCATAGAAAGCACTTCTTGGCTGTTAATCGCTGCCGGGTCGCGTTGGCTACCGATTGGGAATATGCACTAAAGATCGTTGTAGCTTATCGAATAGGATAAGTGAATGGGCGGAGCTATACACATCTTTATATAAAATGTAGGGAGGCAGTATGAATTGGTATGTACTTTTTGTAAGGACAGGTCAGGAACACAGGGTGGAACGGTTCTTGAAAGTACGGCTGGAGGATGATATGTATGCGCCGTTTGTACCTTTACATGAAATGTTTTTAAAAACCTCCGGAGTGGTAAAAAAAGTGGTGAAGCCGCTGTTTCCGGGCTATGTGTTTATAGAATCTGACGCACCCTGCCAGGAGCTTTTAGAGAGAACAAATACTTTTGCCTATACACTGAGTGATGTTGTCCGTATATTGAAGTATTCCGACAGAGAATTTGCGATGAGGGAAAGTGAAAAGCAGATGTTGCTCAGCTTGTGCAACCAGGATTATTGTATAGAATCATCAGGGGGGATTATCGAAGGTGATAGGATACATATAATGCACGGACCTCTCAGGGGGCGGGAGAGTATAGTGAGGAAGATAGACCGGCATAAAAGGAAGGCATGGATTGAGATGGAGTTTATGGGGGACAGAAGGTTGGTTGGTGTGGCGTTGGAGATTGTGGCAAGGGTAGGGTAGGTATTGCTTTTGTAAAACTTTAATCATATTAAATTTGATTATTTAGTTATTTGCTTAATCTATTGAACTAGCCGGTTTTGATTGCGAGCTTCATTAATATGCTCTAGGTCACTGCACAAGCAATTGCAACCAACTAGCACAACGAGTTAACTTATAGGAAAGGTTGTTTAAGAGGTATGAGGTCATCTGTTTTTAGAGTTATTGATAGCATTACTGAAAATACTGATAATTACACATGGAAGGAGATAAGCTGTTTCTATAAGCCGTGGGCAATTCTGTTTGAGTCTTTTAAGCCCGGGTATTTCAATTTGTTTCTGTTTTACTTAAGTTTTTATGACTCATTTAAGGTAGATGGATGGTTTTCGGATAAATATTTAGAAAAATACCATGGAACATTATTCTATCAGTTTTTTGAATTTAGTAAAAATGTACTTCAAAGTAAATTTGGAGTACATTTTAAAACTGTTGAATTTTCATCAGAACAGGAAATGCATGAGAAAATTAGATGCGAAATTGATAATGGTGCACGCATATTAGTACCAGGAGATCTTTTCTGTATATTCTATAATGTAGATGACTATAAAAGGACACACCGCCCACATTTTTTTATTATAAAGGGCTATGATACGGAAAGGGAGATTTATTTTATATTGGATTCTGTACATATCAATTATGGTACTGATGCTGCATATAAAAATTTTGCAATGAAATTCTCCGATATGTATGAAACAAACTATTATTATTTTAAGGATATTGTACAAAACCGCTACAAGCAGTGTTTTTGGTCAATAAGCAATTGTGATACCATGCCAGATACAGATATTCCTGACGTACTTTTAGAGCACGCTGATATTTTAAATTTGATTAATAAAAACGAAATTGAATATGAATATGTAGAACTTCAGACTATCAGGAATGTAGAATTAAAAGGGTCTAATGATGATATAAGGGAAATGTCTGTCAAGAGTAATTTTAAGACTGTCTATTATGATCTCTTGTTTACTTATTTAAGAGATGCTGATATTAGCGAAGAACTAATTTCTGAATTAGGGCATTATAAAGACAAGGTTGTTGAGTGCTGGGGATTAATAAGAAACAGAATTATCTATAACGTTACTAAAAAGGAAAGGGATTTTAGCAAAATAAACAGGCTGATTGAGACGGGAATAACTAATGAAAGAGTATTCAGGGATAGATTTGTAGAAATCATTTCAGAATCTAATCTTGAGAAACTTAAAAATATAAAAAGTGAAAATGAAGAAAGTATGGATTTTACGGAAGAGAATAACTTCAGAGCGGCAATTATTCAAGAAAAAGACAAAATAAAAATTGTTCATTCTCCCGATAAGGTATATAATTTGTGGGTTTTGCAGAATGATGCACCCCAAATGTTGTTATATGCAAAACAAAATACTAATTTCTGTTTTGAGACGAAAGTTTCTGTTAATTACGCTAAAGGGAGTTACTTCCAGTCTGGATTGATTCTAAAACTAAATGATGGGACAAAATATTTGTTCGGAAATGAAGAGGGCAAAAGTGTATGTGTACTATGTCCTGAATATGATAGCGACAGTCTTTTGTTTAAAAAGTTCTTTCCAATAAACGAGCTATATTTAAAGGTTGAAAAGCAAAAAGATTTATATAGCTTCTATTATAGATTACACGGAGGTAGCTGTTGGAACCTTGGCTATACACTAAAGTCACCTGCAAGCGCAAAATGCTTTGGATTATTTTCTAAGACATGGGAACCTATGATGCTTACCGTTGAATTTTCTAATATTAATTATACAGAGAGTTAGTTATTGCAGTAAACTACCGGATTAAGTGTTATCTTGGAGATAGTGTCGAAGAGTAAGTAAGGATGGTATTTTAAGAATTCAGCTAAATTGTAAACGTCAATATAAAGGGTGCCAAAAATAAAGAAGCTGTAAAAATTTTGATGGTTTGTAACAAGGGAATAACTCCTTCTTGGTAAGAAGTATTTACATAATATTAAGGAGGAGTTTTTTGTGAGTACAATTCTAAAAAATGTAATTAGGGAAAAAATAGAGGAGAATGATTTCAAGAATCCAGAATAACATTTGACATTCTTTCTCCTGTGCTTTCTACAGTGTACAACATTCATTTGTTTATTATGTAAATAAAACCGGGTATGCTGTGTATACTAATATATTTAGTTTTCAAAGTACAATAGTAAAATTTATTAACCCTCTTTACCATTTCCCTTAAAGCTTTGCTGACTTAAGGATAATGTATATCCCAATGCTACGGGGGAATGACCTGAGAGGAGGGTAGGAAGAATCGTAAGTTTTTGTCCTAAACAACAAAAGTTTATATAGAATTACGTACTATATTCCGGTATTGTATTGATTATTGAGGTGATTTTTTATGTTCAAACAAAGCTTAAAACAGAAATTTTTCTTTTTAGCAGTAAAGTTTCCGGCTGCAACAATATTGGTTATTGCAATGACTTTAACCTGTTTACTTATAATTACATATTCATCATACACAAATGTATACACAAAACGAAGTGCAGTAATCGACTATAGGAAAGACAATGTAAAAACATTCATTGAATTATATGTCAATAAAAAAGATATAGGGCAAGCTGCTATTAATAACGATGTGTTGTGGTATTTAGGGCAGGAAGGCCAACGGTATAAGGCACCGATTGTTGAAATTAAAGATATCCCCGAAAAAAACTCATTTTATTTACATATAGAGCCGGTACAGGAAGAAATTCAAAAAGAATTTAAAAATAAACCCACAGGAGTTTACTCTGTCACTGTAGAGATTTTAGCAGGAAAAGAAAAGATTATTAAAAAGTTGTTCGAGGGTAATCGGGAGGCTGCTCGATGAAAGATACTAAAAGAATAAAAATAATCTGGCAATTTGTTAAACCCTTCAAAATGGCTTTTATCAACCTGTTTATCTGTGTGATTGTCACTTCGTTTATAGGGATGCTATACCCATACATCTTTGGAATGCTTGTCGACGAGGTGTTTTATCATAGAAATATGGATTTTTTTAAAATAATTGTAATTAGCTATGGTGTAATATACATAGGTGAACAACTATTGCATTTAATCCTGAATTCTACATGGGCGTACTTAATGACAAGATATTTATTTGATATTAGAAAGAGGATATTTGATAAAATATTTATTTTAAAAGCAGACTATTTAAGCAATATACAAACAGGGGATTTGATTACAAGAATAAATAAAGATGCCGAAGAATTTATGAATTTTATTCATTGGAATGTTTTCTACTTATTTGCCAATATAGTCAGGCTTCTCATATCAGTTGCTCTTGTTGCAGTTCTGAATATAAAGATAGCTGCTTTGATGTTCATTGTTGTGCCCATTACTGTTTATACTTCAAGATTTTTTGCCAAAAAGGTAAGAATACAGTATAAAAAATATAGAGATGTCTACGGTAAATATATTAGCTGGATGTTCGAAATTCTGGGAGGGATGAGGGAAATACAGCTTTTGGCCGGTGAGAGGAATGTGATTAGGAAGTTTATAAAGAGCTGTTCTAGCCTCATTCGTCTTAAAATCAAGTCAAGCCTAATTGAAGTAGGCTCAGAAAGGTCAAATGCCTTTATATCTTTAAGTTCTAACCTGATGCTATATATAGTTGCAGGAGTCTTTATTGTCAATGGAGAGCTTACAGTAGGCGGGTTTATTGCCATAATCGATTATTTTACAAGAAGTACTAATTTATTAAAAGGACTTAATGATGCCAATATAAAAATACAAAACAACATGGTGTCTATAGACAGAGTGTATAGCCTGTTAAATGAAGAGTCTGAAAAGCAGGATAAAACATATCCTGATATTTCTGTCAATGGAGGCAGAATTGAATTCAAAAATGTTAAATTCCAATATAATGAGCACAATCATGTTCTCAAAAATATCAATTTAGCAATAAACGAAGGTGAGAAAATTTCCTTTGTAGGTAGAAGTGGAGCAGGAAAAAGTACTTTGGTAAATCTTCTACTCCGGTTTTATGACCCATGTAAAGGTACGATCAAAATTAACGGCACAGATATTCAGGGCTGCTCATTAAAATCACTAAGAAAAAATATTGGAATTGTCCAGCAAGAAACATTGTTTTTTGACGGTACTATAAAATATAACCTGAAGCTTGGAAATCCCAGGTGCAGTGATGGAGAAATCTGGGAAGCCTGTGAAAAAGCCCATATTGCAGAATTTGTAAGAAGCTTGCCTGATGGTCTTGATACGGTGATTGGTACAGATGGTATTAACTTTTCGGGAGGACAGAGACAAAGGCTTGCCATAGCAAGAGTATTTCTGAAAAATCCCCCAATTCTTATTTTTGATGAAGCTACTTCGGCACTGGACTATGAAGCTGAGCAAGTAATAAAAAAGTCATGGAAGGAATTAAGCTGTGGAAGGACAACCATTATTATCGCACACAGGCTTACTACTATTCTCGATTCTGATAAGGTTGCAGTGCTTCATGGCGGGGAAATTGTGTCATTTGATCACCATTTAAAACTACTGGAAAACTGCGAGCATTATCGTTCTCTGTTTAGTGAGCAGTATATAACCCAGGAGGATATAGCAGGATGAAAAAAATAGTAAGTATCCGAAAGAACGTTTATGATAAAATCAAAATGCATATTACTGGTTTCAAAACTCAGTTTGTAAATCTAGGTGCATTGAAAATAGTCTTAATCCTTCTGGGGCTGACATCTCCGTTTCTTTTTAAGATATTAATTGATGATGTAATGGTTAAGAGGCAGCTTAATATGCTAAAGTGGGTTTGTATCGGATATGCTGGGATATACCTTTTGGAAACGGCTGTAACAGTATATCAAAAGATTATCAGTAACAGAGTATTCAGTAAGATAACTTTTGATATTCGGTATAAGCTATTAAGGAACTATGTAAAAATGCCTGTAACGTTTTATGAAAAGTATAATACAGGGGATCTAAAGAATAGGATTGACACTGATGTTGATGTCTTTGAGCGTTTTTTCAACCAGCAAATAATTGAATACATATTCAACTGGATGTTAGTATTAATTAACGGGATAGTGTTAATCATTCTATGTTGGAAATTAGCTTTGTTTGGGCTTTTAATGGTGCCGCTGTCTTTCTGGATGACAAGGTGGCTTGGGAAGGGTGTTGAAAAATCATCCGAAGAATACAGAAAAACATGGGGGAAATATGAAAATTGGCTGCAAAGAAGTATTCAAGGCTGGAAGGAAGTCAAAGCCTTATCTATTGAAAAAAATGAAAGCCGGATATTTACAAGTTTTTGGCATGATTTAAGTATACAATTCTTTAAGAGGCAGATGTTCTGGTATGGAAACAGAAGCTTTATTTCTCTAAAAGACTTCTTTATAACCAGGATGAATTTATATTTCATCGGAGGACTTTTAATATTCAGTGGTGAATTGTCAATAGGGAGTTTATTAGTGTTTATGAAATACTACGAGCAGTTTTTTAGCGGGATAGGAAGCATTAATAACCTGGATATGCAAATAAGTAATGACATTCCGGCAATGGAGAGAGTTTTGGAAGTTATAAGTTATCCGATGGAAGCACGGGAAATATCAAAAAATAAATTGCAATTAGCTGGCGATATAGAAATAATGAATGTAAGCTTTAAGTATAATGACTCTCACGAAGATGTATTGAAAAATATAAATATTAAAATCAAGCCAAAGGAGAGAATTGCTATTGTAGGTAAAAGCGGATGTGGTAAGAGTTCTTTGATTAAAAATATTTTAGGATTATATGAACCCCAGGCAGGTAAGATTTTGATTGACGGAGTTAATATAAAAAATATTAATCCTTTTGCTTTGCACCAAAATATAGGTGTTGTAATGCAGGACAGCATGCTTTTCAATATGACTGTAAAGGACAACCTGCTATTAGCAAAAGCATCTGCAACTGATGAGGAAATTAAGGAAGTGTGTAAGATGGCTTTTATAGATGAGTTTATTGAAAGTCTTCCTGAAGGATATATGACTCTTATAGGTGAAAAGGGGGTCAAATTATCAGGGGGACAGAAGCAAAGGTTAGCAATAGCAAGGGTATTATTAACAAAGCCCAATATTATCATTTTTGATGAGGCGACATCATCCCTTGACCATGAATCAGAGAAAATGATTAATAAAGCAATTGATAACCTTTCCAATGACAGAACTTTAATAATTATTGCGCATAGACTATCGTCCGTACTTTCAGCAGATAGGATTATTGTTATGGATAAAGGCGGAATTGTAGGAGATGCACCCCATGGTAAGCTGTTGGGGAATAATGAGATATACGATTTGCTATTCGGGAAGCAGTACGAAGGTTTACAAGTCTCCTAAACATATTAAGAGGAAGGTTTTACGTGTGTATTAATCCTTATTGTACCAATTTATGTTAACATATTCTTGTCCATACCATGCTACTCTGGCATAACAATCCTTGAAATATCCCACTATACTTCCTCCCGCTTCTCATGGAAGGTACCATCCTTCCAATCACATCTTATTATCAGCTAAAAATTATAAGGCAGAAGAAGGAATAATGAAAAATCTATTGAATAATCTTTATGACACTTGCCGGCAAAGCTTTAGTGCAGTAACACACCGCGGCCATTTCTATAGCATTGCCATATATCAGGACTAGTGATAAACTAGAAATAATAGCATTACTTAATAATTCTTTGCCATATCCACAGGTGAAACAATCGCAGATATTAAAGAAGCAGGGTACGGTTTGTAAAATATGCCGGGCTTCTTGAGTATCCAAATGGAGGAATAAGCTTGAACAGTTATTTGCTGCATTTAAAGTACATGATTGATTTGGAAAAGTTCCAAAAAATACAGGACGATATAGCCGCAGTAAGTGAGATGGCACTATTAACCGTTGATTATAAGGGGGTTCCCGTTACAGAACATAGTAATTGCAGTCCGTTTTGCAAAAGGATAAGGGAAAATCCAAATTATAGAAAATTGTGTGAAAAATGCGATTCCAGAGGTGGATTGGAAGCGACAAGGATCCAACAGCCATATATTTATTTATGTCATGCCGGATTGGTGGATTTTGCTGTGCCGATTATAGTGGACGAGAAGTATTTAGGGGCAGTGATGGCGGGGCAAATACTGCTGGACAAAACAGCGGAGGATGTAAAGTTGGAGAAGATATACCACGATCCAAGTCAAACCATTGATTTTGAGAAGGATACAGAATTGATGAAGTTATACCGTGATCTTCCCGTAATGGATTTGAGAAAGATAAAGACAGTTGCTGACATGATGATGCATTTCACCAACTATATTGTTGAAGAAGCAATAATAAAAATGTCTTTGTTTGAATTCAATCAGAAAGTAGTAAAGCTGATTCAGGCAGAAGAGTTTGATGAATTGGAAAAGGAACTTATACGTCCTGTAGTTAACTTCCCGGGCATAACCATGGGGGAAGCGGTAAAGAATTTCTCTGATATATTGAGAATAAATAACCCTGAGGGAAAAAGAAATGGGGCTGAAAAGGCTGAAGAAGCCTATGTCGGCAGTAAAATCTTGAAACCTGCCATAGAATATATACATCAAAACCCTGAGATGAAGATTACCTTGGATCAAATGGCATCTTTATGCAATGTTAGCTCAAGCTATTTCAGCAAGCTGTTCAAAAAAGAGATGCGGCAGCAGTTTTCCAATTTCATTAACGAGGTAAAAATGAGTCATGCAAGAAAGCTCCTGGAAAGCACTGATATGACTATATATGATATTTCAGCAGCCTTAGCTTTTGAGGACTGCGGGTATTTTATCAAAGTTTTCAAGAAGCTGGTAGGGGTAACGCCGGCTGTATATAGGAAATATCATAACTTTAGCAGTAATTGATAATCACATAGCAAAATGTATAACTTTTCTATCTAGCCGATTTGGCTGCATCTTTCATAAAAATGCATATTTCTTCTATATCTGTAGTGTCGATTATTACAATTTTCTCGAAAAATGACAAAAAAACACGATTGATTTTTCCCTTAAATAGGTGAATTTATTTGATGGAATGTACTAAAAAAAGTACTATAATGAAGTCATAAAATAAAACAACCTGACTTCTTTTCTTCATGCATTTCGTTTTTATTCTGAAAAAAATCACTACTGTAAGGAGAAGAAAAAGTAAAAAATTGTTTAGAGGGGGCATTGGGTAATGAAAAGAGTAATGATTTCACCTTCAAAGTATGTCCAGGGGGAGGATGAACTTTACAATCTTGGAAATTATGTAAAGCAATTTTCGGACAAGGCACTGCTGGTGGCATCTAAGATTGACCAGGTCAGAGTACAGGCACAACTCAATGAGGCCGTTAAGAAAGATGCTTTTGAGATTTTTTACGGGGAATTCAGAGAAGAGTGTACAAGGAATGAAATTGAGAGAATGAGGAAGCTGGCGGAGGAAGAGGGCTGTGGAGTATTTATCGGACTAGGCGGAGGAAAAGCCCTGGATACGGCAAAGGCGGCTTCGTTCCTTTCGAAAAAACCAGTAATTATTGTTCCGACTATAGCTTCAACAGATGCTCCTACCAGTAAGCTTTCAATTATCTACACTGAAAGCGGCGAATTTGAAGAATATTTTCACCTGGACAAAAATCCTGATCTTGTTTTGGTTGATACGGCTGTAATAGCTAAAGCTCCTACAAGATTTCTTGTTGCAGGAATGGGAGACGCTCTTTCCACATACTTTGAAGCCAGATCCTGCATAAGGTCCGGAGCGGATAATATGCCGGGAGGCAAGAGTACAAAAGCTGCATTTGCTATTGCAAGAACCTGTTATGAGACTTTGATGGCAGAATCATTAAAGGCAAAAGCGGCTAATGATATGAAGGTTGTAACACAGGCGCTTGAGGATATCATAGAAGCAAACATACTGCTGAGCGGACTCGGGTTTGAAAGCAGCGGTCTTGCAGCAGCCCATTCCATACATAACGGTTTGACGATTCTTGAAGAAACCCACGGGTATATGCATGGAGAAAAGGTTTCGTTCGGAGTCATCGTTCATCTGGTTCTTGAGAATGCACCTCAGAAAGAATTGGACAAGATTATCGGCTATTGCAAATCTGTTGGCCTTCCTACATGCTTGAAGGATCTGGGAATAGTTGAGGTAACAGAGAAAAAGATTATGGCCGTAGCAAAAGCGGTATGTGCTGAAGGGGAAACCATTCACAACATGCCTTTCCCGGTAACTCCGGATATCGTATATTCAGCGATACTGGTAGCGAACAGGCTTGGAAGATAAGGATAGGGGTGGTCGGATGAAAAAAATTATCAATAGAGTTGAAGATATTGTCATTGAGATGTGTGAAGGAATGGAAAAGGCAAACCCTGACTTGCTGGTGTTCAGTAAAAAATACAAAGTGATAAAAAAGAAGGAAATAAACAAGGATAAGGTCAGCCTTATCAGCGGGGGAGGAAGCGGACATGAACCTGCCCATGCAGGGTTCGTAGGAAAAGGGATGCTTGATGCAGCCGTATGCGGAGATATATTTGCCTCTCCGTCAACAATCCAGGTTTATAATGCCATACTTGAGACAAGGTCAAGCAAGGGGACACTTCTTATAATCAAGAATTATTCCGGAGACTGTATGAACTTTGATGCTGCGGCTGAAATGGCAGAGGACGACGGTATTAATGTTGAAAAGGTATATGTAAATGATGATGTGGCAGTAAAGGACAGCCTATATACTGTCGGACGAAGAGGGGTTGCAGGTACGGTATTTGTGCATAAGATTGCAGGAGCTGCAGCTGAGAAGGGAATGGAGCTTGCTCCTGTTAAGGCTGTGGCTGAGAAAGTAATAGCAAACGTACGGTCTATAGGTTTTGCACTTACTTCATGTACTGTTCCCGCGAAGGGAAGTCCTACTTTTTCATTGAATGAGCATGAAATAGAGTTTGGCGTAGGTATTCACGGAGAGCCAGGTATAGCACGTGAAAAGATAGTGACTGCTGATGAACTTGCAGCAAAAATGATAGACAAAATCATAAGTGATCTGCCGTTTAAAGCAGGAGATGAAGTGGCGTTGCTTATTAACGGGCTTGGAGCGACTCCTCTGCAGGAGCTATATCTGCTAAATAACTCCGTATCCAAAGAATTGGACAAGGAAGGTATAAGGATATACAAGACCTTCGTGGGCAACTATATGACATCAATCGATATGGCCGGAGCATCGGTATCTCTGCTGAAGCTTGATGAAGAATTAAAGGAATTGTTGGACTATCCGGTTGAGACTGCTGCATTCAGGTTATAGGATTTATCTTTATTGCATCTTACAGATAAATGGTTTTAAGGCTAAATTTCGCGAAGAAAGTCTTTTCCGATTGGGGGGATTAAATGTGAACAGCTTATCAGCTAGTGATATGGCAAATATTATTGAAATAATGATTGACATTATTATTGAGAATGAAGTATATTTCTGTGAATTAGATTCTGCAGCCGGTGATGGAGACTTTGGAATGTCTCTTGCCAAAGGGTTCAGGGTTTTAAAGGATGAATGGGATGGTATACCGAAGAGTGATATTGGTGAAATATTGAAGAAAAGCGGTTTAATAATAACCGAATATTGCGGGGGTGCTTCAGGGCCGATTTGGGGGTCTGCTTTCAGATGTGCAGGAAAATATGCAGCAGGAAAAACTGAATTGAATTTAAAAGAGTTGGGTGAACTTTTGCAAAGTGCTGTAGACGGGATACAGAAAACAGGCGGGGCTAAGCTCGGGGACAAAACCCTGCTGGATGCACTGATTCCTGCAACAGAGTCACTTAAAACAAGCAGTGAAGCAGGAGCAAACTTGCTGGAAGCTATGAGGAAAAGTGCAGCAGAAGCATCAAACGGGGCTGAACGGACAAAGGAAATGGTTGCATCCAGAGGAAGAGCGACTTATGTAGGGGAAAGAAGCCTCAGCTACACCGACGCAGGGGCAATGGCAATCAGTGTCATATTCAACGGTATTGTTAAGAAGTTCAAGTAGTGCTACAGCAATCAGTTTTGCACAATTTGCGATAGTGGTGTTTTTATAACAACTATAACTAAATTGGAGGGAAAACCATGAAAAAGAGCAGGTTGGTTATTGTTTCACTGATTATTATCTTGATCGGTTGCCTTATAGCATCGGGGGTTCAGACAGATTTTGGCAATGTGAAGATAAAAGATGTCAGGATAGCGGGTGCTGACGGCAATATAATCCACGGCTATCTTTACATACCTAAAGGTGTAACCTCGAAGAATCCGGCACCGGGTATTGTCACAATACACGGATATATCAACTCACTGGAAACTCAAAGCGGATTTAATATCGAATATGCACGCAGAGGATATGTAGTTCTGTCCATCGACATGCCCGGACATGGTTATTCGGACACCAGGCCGGGGGAATTTGCAGGATTCTTCTCAGGGGGTGTTGACGCTGTAGGATATATGGCTACGCTTCCGATCGTGGACAAGACCAAGATAGCGATAGAAGGTCATTCCATGGGCGGGTGGAATGCCGTACTTGCCCAGGCTTATCTGGGGAAACTACTAAATACTGTTGTTCTTGTGGGCTCTTCACCTTCAACCTTCGGGCTTCCAGCTGTCGAAGCCAGCTCACCGTATAACTTTGCCCTTGTATATGGTAAGTACGACGAGTTTTACAGCGTAATGTATGAAACTAAAAAGCCAATCGAAGTATTGTCTTCACCAAAAATGAAGACCGCTTTCGGAACATCTGAGAGTATAGCTGCAAACAAACTTTACGGCTCCTTTGAGAACAAAACTGCAAGAAAGATTTATATCACCGATGACACACATCCTGGAGAACACATCAGTAAAGAATCCATTGGTGCTGCCGTTGAATTTGTACAGTCTGCCATGCCCGGGTTGAAGGTAATCGATCCCAATGACCAGGTATGGCCGTGGAAAGAATTCGGAACACTTGTTGCTCTGCTGGGTATAGGACTATTTATAATCAGCCTTGGTGCTCTCCTTTTGGATACGCCTTACTTCGGCAGACTTAAACTGCCTGTACCGGAAAATCTAAAGTTCAGGGGATCAAAGGCATTATGGGGAATAATGGCGGTTATAGCGACAGCTATACCGGCACTGACCTTCTTCAAATTCTATCACTTAGCTGATAAAATAACCGCCAAGGCTCTGATGCCGCAAAAAATAACCAACGCAATCGTAATCTGGGCCTTGCTGAACGCGCTTATTTTCCTGGTGATTTTCCTTATCTGGCATTTTGCATTTGCAAAGAAGGCTGGAGGTAACTATTACTCCTATGGTTTGTCTACAGACAGCGAAGGAAGGACATTTAAGTGGGGATATTTGGGAAAAACCTTCTTGTTGTCAGCTTTAGTTATTGCTTCTGCGTATTTGCTGTCTGTCATGGCGCTGGTTTTCTTTAAAGTTGACTTCCGCATATGGGTGGTTGCACTAAAGGCTATGAATACTTCTCAGCTTGGCATGTTCTTCATTTACCTCATACCGTTCTTCATATTCTTCCTGATAAATGGTTTGGCAGCTCATAGCTATCTTAGATTCAAGACCAATGAAGGTAATGGAAGATCGGCTGCGATATCCTATGTGGCCAGTGCTGCTATCGGTTGTCTGGGTATGGCTGTACTGGTAATCCTCCAGGTTGTCCATTTGCTGACAGCTGAGACGCTGATGTTTCCAACAGAGGCATTACAGGGAATTATTGCTTACCAGTTTGTACCTCTTCTCGCTTTTACAGGATTTGTTACGGTATACTTTAACAAAAAGACATCCAATATCTTTACAGGGGCTTTTGTGAATGCCATGTTTATTACCTGGTATGTTGTTGCAGGTCAAGCTACCCACTTTTTTAGGTAGACTCGGGATGTTGATATAAATGCTAATAACGGTTAACAAGTCTGTTTTTAAAAGGGAGCTGTTTTGCAACAGCCCCCTTTTAAGTGGGTACCAAATCACTTCTTTAATTCCTGTTTTCCGGTTATTTTGCTCTTTTCATCAATTTTAAACGTAGCTTTGGCATCATCGTTGGTGAAATACACGTTTCCATCTACAGTAGCATCAACCAGCTGGAAGTTTTTCGCATTTACATATACATCACCTTTGAAGGTTCCGCTCTGAATTCTCGCATTCAGGCTGTTGATAGTAAGCTTTGGCGCGGTTAAAGTGTATCTGGCTGTTACATTACGCTTGTCATCTTGTGCGTACAAAGCAATCTTACGTTGAATGACATCATTTCCGGCATCATCCTTTTTACCGTTCTTAAACTCCCCATCGAGAATGAGATCTTTATCAAATTTCAAATCCTTTATTGTGCATATGATCCATGTACCGGTAGTGCCTAAAGCCTTTTCAAAAGCAGCTTCATTATCTACTATTGAGGCTGTAGTTACTACCTCAGGGGTTGTTTCGGGTGGTGTCGTCTGAGGCGGATTCGTTGCCTGATCCTGGGTTTTCGGAGACGGTGTAGGCGCAGGCTGGTTACACCCCGCCAGAAGTGAGGTTAATACTACTAGCACCAGCAATATTATTTTTGCTTTCATTAAATAATTCCTCCTTATGTGTAGAAAGTTTACATGAATATATTATTTACTGAATAATAATAATTAATGTGGGAAAAGTTCCCATTTGCTGCTATAAATCAATAATACCGCCAGTGCAATGAAATTGGAGCAATAAAACTAGTGCAATAAATATGCAAATACTGTATAATATACATAAATATTTCTAAAGACTTTAAAAAACATAAATACTAAGCTGAATAAAATTGCAAGTGACTGGCTGAAAGCCAGTTAGAGGGAATTGGGTGAGAAACCCAAGCGGTCACGCCGCTGTAAAGGGGAGAATTTCTGCATGATGTCACTGGGTAAACCGGGAAGGCGCAGAGAGACAATGATCCTAAGCCAGAATACCTGCTTGTAACTGTTGCTGTAGTACCTGCGAGTGATGGGGAGACTGAAAGAAGCTGGGATTTTTTTACGCTTTTTTACCCTTAACCGCTCAGGTTAAGGTTTTTTATTTTTTGAAAACCAAGTGGCAGAGCCACTTGTGTACTTTTGCAATCAGGGGGAGTTAAAATGCATTTGGGGGATAATACCATACCTTTGACACAGGCTGCCGTGTATGGAGTAGTCTCAGGAGCTGCCGTAGCCCTGGGCATAAGGAAATATTACAAAGAAACCAAAGAAAAGTTGGATTACAAGATACTTTGTGGGATATTTACAGCGTTTGTTTTTACTGTAACCATATTTGAGATACCTATGCCCTTCGGGTCAACGGAACACCCTGCCGGTACGCCGTTGGTATCGATTTTCATGGGGCCTCTTATTACACCATTCATCAGTACCATTGTACTATTGCTGGAGCTTCTCTTCAGAGAAGGAGCAATTATAACCCTGGGTGCAAATGTATTCTCTTTGGGTATTGTCGGTGGAACAGTGGGATGGGCTGTGTTTAAGCTGTCAAGAAAATTCGGGGCAGGACTACTTTTTGCAGGCTTTGCTGCAGGATTCCTGGGAGATATATGTGTTTATGCAGCGACAGCTGCACAGCTGGCTTTGGGACAGTTGCAAAGTAAATCCTTCTGGTTCTACTTTTTAGCTTTTGTACCAGGACAAATCCCTCTGGCTGTAGTTGAAGGGATATTTACAGGACTTGTGCTAAGGTTCATTTATATCAGAAGGCCTGAAATGTTAAGGGAATTCAAAGTAGGATAAATTATTTGGAGGAATAAAAAGTGCTAAGTCGGTGGAAAAGATATATTGAGGCGGAAAACAAAATAGTTGCCGTAGTACTTCTGGTTTTGGCAATAGGCATAGCACAGTCGAAAAGTATTTTATCTGTCACAGCTGGAGTCATCATGCTTTTGTTGATTATAACCCATAAAAGAACCGGGATAAGGTTTTATACCATAGTGGCAGTAGTGCTTTTTGCAGGTATTCTGAGTTTGATTCAGGTATTCACTGTTGGACAGAATATTCTTTATACCTTTGATATGCATTTCTTAAGAATTGATCTGTATGAGGAAGGTGTAGAAAAAGGTATTATTTCATTCCTGAAAATATGGGGGAGCATGGGAGCAGTAATGTTGTTGATGCATACCATCAGCTTTGGAGAATTCATTAATGCTCTTAAGTGGTATAGGCTTCCAAAAGCCTTTATCGAGGTGCTGACCTTTGCTGTTAAATTTATTTATATTTTCAGGGAAGAGGCAACAAACGTAATAAAAGCTCAGAGATGCCGCTTGGGCTATAATGGAATATGCAAATCCATTGTTTCAGTAAGCAGCGTGGCAGGAATCGTCCTGACCAGGGCTTATGACAGAAGCAAGACCTTATCAAAATCAATGAAGAGCAGAGGTTATCATGGCAATACTTGAAACCAGGAACTTAAGCTTTCAATATGAAGCAGGAAAGATAATTTTGGACGATTTGAATATCAGTATTGAGAAAGGCAGCTTTGTTGCCCTTCTGGGTGCTAATGGCTGCGGTAAGACTACGCTGGCCCAACATTTTAACAGGCTGTACAAACCTGTATCCGGACAAGTTCTGCTAAATGGAAACGATATTGCGGGATTAAAGGAAGAGCAAATTTATTCTTCCATCGGACTGGTTTTCCAGAACCCTGACGACCAGCTGTTTTCCTATACAGTCCGGGAGGATGTTTCCTACGGGGTTAAGAACCTTGGAATAAGCGGAAATGAAGCGGAAAAGAGAGTGGAGGATTCACTGAAGCTCCTTGACATAGAAGACCTTAGAGACAGGGAAATACATAAATTAAGCTTCGGGCAGAAAAAGAGGGTGGCTATAGCCGGCATTCTGGCGATGAAACCTGAAATATTGGTTATGGATGAGCCTACTGCGGGGCTGGACCCTATGACCATAAGCTCTCTGATGAAAACCCTGAAGCAGATACAGCTGGAAGAAGGCCTGACGATTGTCATTGCAACCCATGAGGTGGATATAGTGCCTGTAAATTGTGACAAGGTCTATGTGATGAGCAGGGGTAGAATTATATTGGAAGGAAGCCCGGAGCAGGTATTCAAAAACAAAGAGCTACTCAGGGAAAGCAATCTGCGGCTGCCAAGGATAGGACACCTGATGGAAGTTTTGCATGACAAGGACAAGCTGGATGTTGATGCTGCAGCCATGACTATTTCAAAAGCCAGGAAGTCAATCAACAACCTGTTCAAATTAAAAGGAAGCTGGAGTGAAGGAAATGCTGGAAGGAATAGAGACCGTAAACCCACAGGATATAGAAAAAAGAAGCTTTGAAATTATTTCTGAAATACTTGGTAAAAGAGTATTTCCACCGTTACATGAGCCAATCATAAAGAGGGTGATCCATACAACGGCGGATTTCGAATATGCCGATACTTTGAAAATAAGTGAAAATGCTGTAAGTAGAGCCATAGAAGCCGTCAAATCAGGCTGTAATATTGTCACAGATACACAGATGGCATATGCGGGTATAAATAAGAAAACCCTTTCAAAGTTCGGAGGCAGCGTTGAGTGCTTTATGAATGATGAAATGGTTGCCATGGAGGCTAGGGAAAGGAATGTGACCAGAGCGTCCATATGTATGGAAAAAGCAGCTGGGGACAGCAAGAATAAAATATTTGCTATAGGGAATGCCCCTACTGCTTTAATCCGTTTGTATGAATTAATAAAAGAGGGTTTGGCAGACCCTGCCGTAGTAATAGGTGTTCCTGTCGGGTTTGTGAATGTAGTTGAATCAAAGGAGCTGCTCATGAAAGCTGGTGTGCCGTATATAATTGCAGAAGGAAGAAAAGGTGGAAGCAATGTGGCGGCTGCCATAGTGAACGCAATATTATACATGATTTAGCCGTTGAGCTGGATAAATATTATTCCTAGAACTGAATACTTCGAGTATAAGAGACTGCTAAATTCTGCTCGGGACAAATAAATGAGTTGAATTAAGGATTTAATATGGATGAATATGTTGTAATAAACGGTAAAAAGTACAGAAAGGGTTATACTACAGGGTCATGTGCAGCAGCAGCTTCAAAGGCTGCTGTCATGATGCTGGTTTTGGGAAAGCAAGTGGACAGGGTGAGTATTGATACTCCAGCCGGGGTAAGGCTTACCCTGGATGTCACTGATGTGGCGTTTTCTCCAGGAAGTGTAAAATGCTCTGTCTTAAAAGATGGTGGAGATGACCCTGACATGACCTCTGGACTTAAGGTTTTTGCAGAAGCATACTTTTCAGGGCAAAAAGGTGTAAGGGTTTTGGCGGGGGAAGGCATTGGTACTGTTACTCTGCCCGGACTTAAGGTGGAAGCAGGGAAGCCGGCTATAAATCCTGTTCCCATGAAAATGATACTGAAGGAAGTACAGGAAGTGTTTGCCGGAGATAATGGGGTTGAAATCCTGCTAAGTGTACCCGGGGGTAGGAAAATCTCTGAAAACACCTACAATCCCAAGCTTGGCATCGTTGGGGGGATCTCGATACTGGGAACCACTGGAATAGTCACACCCATGTCGGAGGAGGCGTGGAAGGAATCGATAGCCATGGAATTAGACATTGCTGCTGCCAGAGGATACAGGAACATAGTATTCACCTTCGGAAACTATGGGGAAAACTTTGCCGTAAAGCAGCTGGGGGTTCATAAGGAAAAAGTGATAAAAATTAGCAACTTTGTGGGATATATGCTGGACAAGGCTGTACACTGCCAAATAGAGGGTATACTGCTTGTAGGACATCTCGGAAAGCTGATTAAGGTAGCGTCAGGGATATTTCACACACACAGCAGGGTCGCAGACGCAAGGATGGAGACTTTGAGTGCTTATGCAGCACTTGAAGGAGCTGATATTGAGTTAGTACGGAGAGTATATGCATGCAAAACAACAGACGCAGCAGCTGCCTTAATACAAGAAGCGGGTATTCCGGGAGTATTTGACAGAGTTGCAGAGAGTGCTGCAAGAAAGTGCAGAGAATATACCTTTAATAAAATCAGGTGTGGAACCGTATTGTTCAATAAAGATGACAGCCTATTGTCAACGGATACAAATGCAAAAGAAATACTAAAAGAAATCAGGAGCTGTAATCAAGTATGAGCACAAAGATAAATGTAGTGGGAATCGGGCCTGGAGACAGGGAATACATCCTGCCGGCAGTCCAAAAAACAGTTGAAAACAGTGATGTTATCATAGGCGGAAAAAGGAATCTGGAGCTGTTTAGTCATTTGAACAAGGAAAAAGTTACTGTCGGAAACAATCTGGAGGAAATCTGCAAGTATATAGAAGCCAATGGCAGCACTAAGACTGTAACTGTCCTGGCTTCAGGTGATCCGGGAATATACAGTATTGCAGAATACTTGAAAAACAGGTTGCAGGGAATTGAGCTTGAGATGCTTCCAGGAATCAGCTCTTTTCAATACCTTTGCTCAAAAATGAAAACAAGCTGGCAGGATATACGTATTGTAAGCCTGCATGGACGCAATGAGGAAAATCTAGCCGGCATCATAAGAAAAAATAAAAAGGCTGCTGTTTTCACAGGAGGGGATCAGCTTCCGCATATGATTTGCAGAGATCTGATCCGTGAAGGTCTGGGTCATGTACAGGTCACAGTAGGCGAAAACCTTTCCTACCCTGAAGAGAGGATTGTTACAGGGATGCCTGCTGAAATATGTGACATGAGCTTTGAGAGTCTCTGCATCATGTTGGTGCAAAACGATAGAACGACTGAAAGCTGTAAGCATTGCTGGCCTTTTTCAACTGCAGGTATACCTGATGATATGTTTATAAGGGATACTATCCCGATGACAAAGGAGGAAATCAGGGCAGTCACCCTGTCCAAGCTGAGGCTGAGGGAGAATGATACTGTATTTGATATTGGGGCCGGAACAGGCTCGGTATCTGTAGAATGTGGCATAAGATGTCCCGGAGGAAGAGTCTACGCTGTTGAAAAGAACCCGGGTGCAATTGATTTGATACGAAGGAATATAGATAAATTCAGTCTTAATAATGTATGGGTTATCGAAGGTGAGGCACCGGGCACACTTGCAGACCTGCCCGAACCGGACAGGGTATTCATAGGCGGATCATCGGGGAAAATGGGAGACTTGCTGGAGTGGATAACTGGCTTCGGAAAGCCTGTTAGAGTTGTTGTAAACGCTATAGCGATAGAGTCAGTACATGAAGTGATAAAAGCAATGGAAGAAAAGGGGTTTTCAGAAACAGACATAGTAAATGTATCAGTTGCGAGGAGTAGGATTGCTGGAGGAAAACACCTTATGCAGGCAATTAATCCTGTTTATATCATTAGCGGGGAATATGGGGGTGCCAAGGGTGAAAACGTATAGTAACGGTAAGCTGTATGGAATCGGAGTAGGCCCGGGAGACCCTGAGCTTATTACCGTAAAAGCAAAAAAGATACTGGAACAGGTGAAATATATAGCTGTACCAAAAACTGCCGCGGATAAGCGCAGTCTGGCTCTGACAATTGCGGAGGGCATAGTAGGGGCGGGAAAAAAGATCCTTGAGCTGCTTTTTCCTATGAGCTATGATGAAAAGCTTCTTAGTGAAAGCTGGAACGATGCTATAGTACAAATAAGGGAAAAACTTGATGAAGGTGAGGATGTAGCGTTTATCACCTTGGGAGACCCTACGGTTTACAGTACTTATATCTATATGCACAAGGTACTCAAACAGCAGGGATATGAAACTGAAATCATACCTGGAGTAACGTCCTTCTGTGCTTCTGCCGCAAGGGCAGGGATAAGCCTTGGAGAAAACAAGGAAACAATTGCGGTGATACCCTCGGCGTATGAGTGCGAAAACCTGGAGGAGATTCTGGATACCTTTGACAATGTCATTTTGATGAAGGTTTCAAAAAACTTTCCGAAGCTTAAAGAATGTCTCAAAAACAAAGGGCTGCTTGATAAGGCTGTACTTGTAAGCCGGTGCGGGCTTCCGGACGAATCTTTAGAACTCGATGTGGGTGCAGTAGAGAGCGGCAAGTTAAGCTATTTTACAACAATGATTATAAAAAAGAGCGGGGTAGATTAAGCTATGGTCTATTTTATAGGGGCAGGACCGGGAGACCCGGAGCTGATAACCGTAAAAGGAAAAAAACTCATTGAACAGGCGGATGTAGTTATATATGCAGGTTCACTGGTGAATGAAGAGGTTTTGAAGGATGTAAAAGAGGGGTGTACCATATATAACAGTGCTGAAATGACTCTGGAAGAGGTAATAGGTGTGATGGAGCAGGAGACTGCTGGAAACAGGCTGGTAGCCAGGGTACATACAGGTGACCCGTCAATATATGGTGCTGTCCGTGAGCAGATGGATGAACTGGATAAGAGGAATATCGGATATGAAATCATACCTGGAGTAAGCAGTTTCCTTGCAGCAGCAGCATCTCTCCGGAAGGAATATACCTTACCCGGTGTGACACAGACTGTCATACTTACAAGGATGGAGGGGAGGACTGAGGTGCCGGGTAAAGAAAGCATAGAGGCACTTGCAGCACATAAGGCTACCATGGCCATCTTCCTGAGTGTCGGTATGATTGATTCATTAGTAGAAAAGCTTAAAGCCGGTTATGGGGAGAATACACCCGTTGCAGTAGTATATAAGGCTTCATGGCCTGAACAGAAGATAGTAAAGGGAATACTTCAAAACATAGCAGAGCTTGTCAAAAAAGAGGGTATCAGGAAAACTGCCCTAGTGGTTGTAGGAGATTTCCTTGGTGATGAATATGAGCTGTCAAAGCTTTATGATAAAAGTTTTACACATGAATACAGGAGTGCAAGGGAATGAAAACTGCCATAATTGCCCTTACAAAAGGTGGAAGCGAGCTGGCTGTGAAGATAGGTCCCCATATAGGAGCTCACATGTATCTGAAAAAAGAATTCATATTACCAGACATGAAAGATGCAGGCAATATATTTACAATAGACAACGGTCTGGCTACATTAATAAAAGAGGTATTTCACCGGTATGAAGCTCTCATATTCATTATGGCATGTGGAATAGTTGTGAGGATTATAGCTCCGTATATAGGGTCAAAGACGACAGATCCGGCGGTAGTAGTCATGGATGAAAAAGGTAAGCATATAATCAGCCTGCTTTCAGGACATTTGGGAGGGGCAAACCGGATGGCGGAACGTATTGCCGGAGTCACAGGCGGAACCGCAGTGATTACAACGGCTACTGACATAAATGATATCGTAGCCTTTGATATGTTTGCTATAGAAAACAATTGCAGTATTGAAAATATACATAACTTGAAGTATATCAGCGCAGAGCTGGTGAATGGCGGCAGGATAGGGCTTTATACGGATTGCAGGCTTGAAGGATCAATGCCTGGCAACATAATCCTCTCAAATGACATAGAATTCAGCGGACAAAAGGATATCACCTGCCGGGTCATACTGTCAAGCAGAACTGGTATTGAGCCAGGAGAAAAGAGGCTGTTGTTTGTCAGACCCAGGAATCTGGTGCTTGGCATAGGCTGTAGAAGGCATACTTCAAAAAAAGAGATCGAGCTGGCAGTGCAGGACTTTATGAAAAGAAACAACAGGAGTCATTCGTCGATCAAATGTCTTGCTACAATAGACTTGAAGAAGGATGAGAAGGGTTTGCTGGAATTCTGTGAAGAACACGGGCTGGAGCTGAAAATAGTGCCCCGGGAAGCTATAGAAAGTATGGAAGGAAACTTTATACATTCGGATTTTGTGAAAGAAAAGGTAGGAGTGGCAGGTGTGGCAGAGCCCTGTGCTGTAATCGGATCTTCAGGGGGAAGGTTGATCAGAGGGAAGACAGTGTACAAAGGAATTACCCTTGCACTGGCGGAAGAAGAGAAGGTGTATCGGATATGAATATTCTTGTAATAGGTGTGAATTATAAGCAGACACCTCTGGAAATAAGAGAAAAGCTCTGCTTTAATACGGATGAACAAAGAAATGCTTTAGCTGAGATGGTCGGGCTCGAGGATGTGGATGAATGCGTGATCCTTTCTACCTGCAACAGGACTGAGGTTTATATATACTCCGATAATCCCTATTTTGACAGTAGTATCATAGAGAAAAAGGTATGTAGGATAAAAGGCTTGGAGATATATGATCTAAAAAAATATTTCTATATATACAGCAGTGCAAGAGCAGTAAAACACCTGTTTAAAGTAGCCAGTGGCCTCGACTCAATGATTATGGGGGAGGACCAGATACTAAGGCAGGTCAAGGATGCCTACGACCTTGCACTGGAGGTACGGTCCAGTGGGAATATACTGAATACCCTGTTCAGGGAAGGGATTACTGCTGCCAAGAAGGTGAAGACTTTTACCGAGCTGTCGAAAAATTCCGTTTCAGTAGGCACTCATGCAGTAAAGCTGCTCGAAAAAGTGTTCAACGATGGCTTGAAGCATAAGACTGCCCTGGTCATAGGCGCAGGGAAAATAGGTGCCATTGCACTGAAGAATTTGCTTTCAGCAGGAATAGGAAGAGTCTATGTGACAAACAGAACTCTAATGAAAGCGCAGGATATTTCAAAAGGTTATAATAATGTAGACGCGGTGGATTATAATATGCGGTATTCAGTCATGAATGACTGCGATATAGTAATAAGCTCTACAAACAGCCCACACTATACGGTTACAAAAGACCTGCTTGAAAAATCCGTTAAAGACAAGACGGAAAGAGTATTTATGGATCTGGCGGTACCAAGGGATATAGATGTGGATATAAAAACCATTCCTTGGGTCAGATATTTCAATATTGACGATTTGCAGCTTGAAGTTGATAAAAACTTGGACAAAAGGCTTTTAGAAGTTTCCAAAGCGGAGGAAATCATCCAGGAGCAGGTAACGGATTTTGAAAAATGGTATGAATTCAGAAGTGTACTGCCTATAGTCAAAGATATACAGAAGTTTACCGAAGACCTGATGAACGAAAAAATGGACAGCACTCTGGCGAGACTGAAAAGTGCAAGTGAAGCAGATAAGGAAATGGTGAGGATTTCTGTTGAGAACATAGTCAATGAGATCTTAGACAAATTCATATACAATATAAGAAATTGTGGCAGTAAAGAGGACATGCAGGTCTACTTCCGCTGCCTCAGTGATGTAATAAAGGAGAATTGAACCTCATGTCAAAGATATTTGTAGTTGGGTTAGGGCCGGGAAATGCAGAGGATATGACGCCAAGGGCAAAATCTGCTATAGAAGGCGCAGACATTATTATAGGATATAATACTTATGTTGATTTGATAAGAGAGATTTTCCCCGGTAAGCAGTTTGTAAGTTCGGGTATGACAAGAGAGGTTGAACGGTGCGAATTGGTACTTGAAAAAGCATTGGAGGGCAATACTGTAGCCCTCATAAGCAGCGGGGACAGCGGAATATACGGAATGGCAGGCATCATGCTGGAGGTAGTTAACAAATCAGGCAGGAATGTGCCTATGGAGATCATTCCCGGAATAACTGCCGCTACTGCAGCAGCAGCAGTTCTGGGGGCACCGGTCATGCATGACTTTGCAGTAATCAGCTTAAGCGATCTTATGACGCCATTGGAGCAGATTTATAGAAGGATTGAATATGCCGCCCAGGGAGATTTTGTCATATGCCTGTATAATCCCAGGAGCAAGGGCAGAATCGACTATATTGACACTGCAAGAGATGTCATTTTGAAATACAGGGAGATATCGACACCGGTGGGTATAGTAAGGAATGCCGGAAGGGAAAATGAAGAATACGGGATAACGACACTGGAAAAAATGCTTGATTTTGAAATAGACATGTTTACTACTGTTATTATAGGAAATTCGGCTACTTACATTAAAAACGGCAGGATAATAACTCCGAGAGGATACAAGATTAATTGACAATTTAAAAAGAATTAGTTTGAGAGGGGGGATTGCCAATGGCTAGAATAATGGTAATTGCAGGGACTGCCGATGCAAGAGAACTTATCAGCGAACTTCTGAAGCATGGAACAGAAGTCCTTGCAACTGTTGCTACGGGATACGGCAGAGAACTGCTTGATACTCACCCGAAGCTGGAAGTCAATACCGGTAAACTGAATTCCCCTGAAATGAAAACTCTCATCAGTGACAGAAGGATAGACTGTATTGTAGACGCTTCCCATCCTTTTGCCAGGGAAGTATCCGTAAATGCAATAGAGGCAGGCAATGAAGAAGGAATTCCATATATAAGATTTGAGAGAGCGTGTTTAAATACAGAGGTTGATAACATCATCAGAGTTAAGGATTTTGAAGCAGCTTCTTATGAGGCTTCAAAAATCGCCGGTAATATTTTTCTTACCATTGGTACAAATAACCTGAAGTACTTTAAAGAAAAACTACCGGATTTTAGTAAAAGGGTTTTTGCAAGAATACTTCCAGACAGCCGGATGATTTTAAAGTGTGAAGAGGCAGGGCTGACAGCGGGGAACATCATGGCGATAAAAGGCCCCTTTTCCGTGGAAATGAATCTGGAGATGTTAAAGCACTGCAATGCTTCGGCGATTGTAACCAAGGAAAGCGGAGAAACAGGCGGGACGGAGGAAAAGCTGAGAGCTGCGGCCATAATGGGTATTCCTGTTATTTTGATTGAACGCCCTGAGATAGATTATGGGACAAAAGTAAGTAGTGTCGAAGAGGTACTTAAACTTGTGGAGGGTATCGTGAAATGACTGCATTTCCTCTTTTTGTTGATTTGAAAGGGAAAAAATGTGTTGTGGCAGGCGGCGGAAAGGTAGCTGCCAGAAAAATCGAAACACTGGTGCTTTTTAACGCAGAGATAACAGTGGTAAGCCCCCAGGTGACAGAAAGTATAGTTGAGCAGGAGAGGCTTGGAAAACTGGCCTATAGAGAAAAACCGTATTCCGATACTGATATTGAAGGGGCATTCCTTGTAGTGGCAGCGACCTCCAGCAGGCAGGTAAATGACAAGATATATGAGGATGCGGTAAGCAGGGGAATATTTGTAAATGTAGCAGACAGTCCGGAAAAATGTACATTTATTTTCCCGTCGGTAGTAAAAAGGGATGAGCTGGTAATAGGAATCTGTACCTCCGGCAATTACCCTCTGCTATCAAAATCTGTCAGGGAGAAGTTGGACAATATGCTCCCCCGAAACCTGGATGGAAGAGTAAACGGGATATTGGGGGAGTATCGCCGGAAAGCACTTGACAAAATGAAAAACGAGGAAAAGAGACAGGAGTTTCTGAAAAAGATGCTGGATGAGGTCTTATCTGATGAATTGTCAGATATTGAACCATTACGGGCGAAAATAGAAAAGATTTTTGGAGATTATGAAAATGAAAAAGATAGTTAGAGTCGGAACCAGGGAGAGCAATCTTGCTGTAGTCCAGAGCAAATGGGTGATCAATGAGATAAAAAGAAAGTTTCCGGATATTGAGTTTGAGCTTGTAGGTATCAAAACCAGCGGAGATGCGATACTTGACCAGAGACTCGATAAGATAGGCGGTAAGGGCCTTTTTATAAAGGAATTGGAGAATGCATTAATCAAAGGAACTATAGATATAGCTGTCCACAGCATGAAGGATATGCCTGCAGAAATTCCTGATGAACTTGTAATCGCTGCCGTATCCGGTAGAGAGGATCCCAGGGATGTGCTTATCACTTCCTGCGGTAAAACACTGGATGAGCTTGATAAAAATGCGGTACTAGGTACAAGCAGCATCCGCAGGGAGATACAGATATTACAGAAAAGACCGGACTTAAATATTAAGACCTTGAGGGGTAATGTGCTTACAAGACTGGATAAGCTGCTGAATAATGAGTATGATGCGATAGTGCTTGCAATGGCAGGTCTAAAGCGCTTAGGACTGGAAGAAAAATGTGTTCAGGCTTTTAGTGTGGAAGAAATGATTCCTGCTGTAGGCCAGGGTGCTCTCGCAATAGAAGCAAGAAAAGGCGAGGATTTGTCATATCTCATGGACAGCGTCCATGATGCAGACACAGCGCTGGCAGTGACTGCTGAGAGGGCTTATATGCTCAGGCTGAATGGAGGCTGTACTACTCCTATAGCAGCACATGCGGTAATAGAAGTGGATAGGATGAGGCTTTACGGTATGTACGCTTCCGGCGAAAAATCCGGGGTCATTAGAAAATATATTGAAGGGAACAAGCAGGAAGCGGCAGCTTTAGGCGGAAAACTGGCGGGTATGATGATGGAACGGGGGAAAGTTTGATGTCAGGCAATGGAAAGGTATATATCCTGGGTGTGGGACCCGGAGACTATAAATTGATGACGCTGAAGGCGGCGGAGTGTATTGGAAAGTCAGATGTAATCATATATGACAGATTGGTAAACAGTAAGGTATTAAAGCTGGCAAAAGATGATGCAGAACTTATATATGTAGGAAAAATGCCTGATTGTCATGCCGTTCCACAGGATGGAATCAATGAAATCCTTGTAAGCAAGGCAAAGGAAGGTAAAACTGTAGCAAGGGTAAAGGGAGGCGATCCCTTTATGTTTGGAAGGGGAGGGGAAGAGGCGGAAGCTCTATATGAAAGTGGGATAGAATTCGAAATCGTACCCGGAGTGACATCTGCGATTTCTGTTCCGGCATATGCGGGCATACCTGTGACGCATAGAGATTTCTGTTCGTCCCTTCATATAGTTACAGGCCATGAAAAACCGGGAAGAGAGAGTAGTTTTATAGATTATGGGGTTTTGTCGAGATTAGAGGGTACTTTGATTTTCCTGATGGGGGTAAAAAACCTGCAGGAAATATGCAGCAACCTCATAAAGCATGGGAAGGATAAGGATACACCCGTTGCTGTAATAGCTAATGGAACAACACTAGCTCAAAAGACAGTATCAGGAACGCTGGAGACGATTTCAGGTGTTGTTGCCGAGGTAGGTATAAAGTCCCCTGCTGTAACCGTTATCGGGGAAGTAGTAGGGTTGAGGGAAAAGCTAAAATGGTATCAGGGCGGGAGGCTGGCCGGTAAGAGGGTTGTCGTAACGAGATCCAGAGAACAGGCCAGCAAACTGGCTGAGCGTATTAATGAGCTGGGTGGAGAAACAGTAGAATTACCTACCATCAAAATTACAGGGCCGCAGAGCTATCAGGAAGTAGACAGGACTTTAGACAACCTGAAAAACTATCAGTGGCTGGTATTTACCAGTATTAACGGGGTTGAATACTTTTTTAGGAGAATGAGGGAAAGGAAGCTGGATATAAGAAGCTTATGCGGGATAAAGCTATGTGCTGTCGGGGAGGCTACAGAAGCAAAGTTAAATGAAATCGGACTTTCAGTTGATTATGTACCGGAGAGATTTACAACATCAGATTTATTAGAGGGACTGATGGAAAGAATAATGCCCGGTGAGAAAGTTCTTCTGGCCAGAGCTGATATAGCAAGTAAAGAATTATCGGAAGGTCTTGGAAACAGAGGAGTGGAATTTGAAGACCTGACAGTCTACAGGACGCAATTGGAATCAATGGAGAAGGAAGAGATACTAAGGCAGCTGGAGAGAAAAGAAGTAGACTACATAACATTTACAAGTTCTTCAACAGTGAAGAATTTTGTATCTATCATAGGCAAAGAAAATATGAACAGGGTCTGCGGAGTAAAGACTGTGTGTATAGGACCGGTAACCTTGCGGACGGCTCAGGAAGCAGGATTTGCGGCTGCCGTTATGGCGGATGTGTATACTGTCGAAGGGTTGATAAATAAATTAGTAGAGATTTCAGAGGGATGAGTATGGAGCTGATAAAAAGACCGAGAAGATTGAGGACAAGTGAAGGCATGAGAAAACTTGTCAGAGAGACCGCTATATCTGTAGGGGATTTGATTTATCCGATGTTTATAGTTGGGGGAAATGGGATAAAGAACGAGATCCATTCCATGCCGGGAGTATTTCAACTGTCAATAGACAATTTCTTAAGGGAACTGGAAGATGTCAGTGCTTTAGGCATACCCGGGGTATTGCTTTTTGGTATACCTGACTTCAAAGATGATGCAGGTTCCCAGGCATATGACCCTGAAGGGGTGGTACAGCGTGCTTTACGGGAAGCTAAGAAAAAATTCCCGGACATGCTGCTTATAGCTGATGTATGCCTGTGCGAATACACAAGCCATGGACACTGTGGTTTGATAGAGGAAGGCAGCGTCATAAACGACAGTTCTGTGGAACTGATCGTAAAATCTGCACTGAGCTATGCAGAGGCGGGAGCGGATATCATAGCTCCATCTGATATGATGGACGGAAGAGTGGGAGCTATAAGAAAAGCATTGGATAATAACGGATATCAGGACAAGGCTATTATGGCATACAGTGCCAAATATTCATCCTCCTTTTATGGGCCTTTCCGCGATGCAGCCCACTCAAAGCCTGCATTTGGAGATAGAAAAACATACCAGATGGATTATTCCAATATCAGAGAGGCCATAAAAGAAGTGGAACTGGATATCGAAGAGGGGGCTGACATAGTTATGGTAAAGCCGGCTCTTGCCTATCTGGATGTAATAAGCGAGGTATACAGAACTTTTGATGTCCCGGTAGCAGCATATAATGTAAGCGGTGAATATGCCATGATCAAAGCTGCTGTCCAAAACGGCTGGATTGATGAAAAAGGTGCAGTCATGGAATCCGTCACTGCCATAAAGAGAGCAGGGGCGAAGATTATTATCACCTATTTTGCAAAGCAGATTGCAGAATGGGTAAATAGGCGGAGATAGAATTATGAAAAACGAACTGTCGAAAAAACTTTTTGAAAAAGCCGTGGAAATCATACCCGGCGGTGTAAACAGCCCGGTAAGGGCATATAAGTCAGTGGGCTTAAATCCACCATTCATTAAAAAGGCAAAGGGCTCAAAAATTTACGATGTCGATGGGAATGAATACATTGACTATGTTGGCTCCTGGGGCCCAATGATTCTCGGACATGCTCATAATGAAGTTGTAAATGAGATCAGGAGGGCTGCAGAAGATGGAACAAGCTATGGTGCCCCTACTGAGCGGGAGGTGGAGCTTGCTCAGCTGGTGTGTGATGCAGTGCCTTCTGTGGAAATGATCCGTATGGTAAGCTCTGGAACTGAAGCTGTCATGAGTGCCATAAGGCTGGCCAGAGGATACACGGACAGAGACAGGATATTGAAGTTTGAAGGCTGTTATCATGGACACTCGGACGGGCTGCTGGTCAAAGCGGGTTCAGGAGCTCTTACAACAGGTGTACCCGATAGTGCCGGGGTACCGGGAGACTTTGCAAAAAACACCATGACTGCCTCATATAACTGTTGTGAAGAGCTAGAAAGAGTTTTCAGGGCCTGCGGCAATGAGATTGCAGCAGTTATTGTGGAACCTGTAGCAGGAAATATGGGCGTTGTCCCACCTGATATTGAATTTCTCAGACTTATGAGAAAACTTACTTTGGAACATGGGTCTTTGCTTATTTTTGACGAAGTGATCACAGGTTTCAGAGTTTCCTACAGCGGCGCCCAGGGGTATTATGGTATACAGCCTGACATATCTGTATTCGGAAAGATTATTGGCGGGGGAATGCCGGTAGGGGCATATGGTGGGAGAAAAGATATAATGAACCGGATTTCACCAAATGGCCCTGTATACCAGGCGGGTACCTTATCCGGCAATCCTGTTGCCATGGCTGCGGGTATAAAGACCCTTAAAATACTCAGGGATAACCCGGATATATATATAGAACTTGCAGAAAAGGCAGAAAGACTGGAAAACGCTTTTCTGAAAAGTTCACTGAAATACAATATTCCGCTGGCTATAAACAGGGTAGGTTCAGTATTAAGCGCCTTCTTTACAGGAGAGAAGGTTGTTGACTTTAAGACAGCTATAAAAGCCGATACAAAAAGATTTGCACAATACTTTGCATACATTCTGGAAGAGGGAATATATGCCGCACCATCACAGTTTGAGGCTGTGTTCCTGTCACATGCCCACACCGGAGAGGATCTGGACAGGACTGTAAGCGCAATAGATATGGCTTTTTCGCGATTGTAGAATATAATACTTGCTGGATTTTATTTCTGGAACCAGATGCTTTGAGTATAAGAACGCATATGTTCTATCCATAAAATCTAGCAAATAATCACATTTATCAAAAGGAGTAATTACAATGGATGGAATACTGATACTTGCACACGGAAGCAAGAGACCGGAGACTGAAAACATATTGAATTCACTGGTAGAAAAGGTAAAGGAAAAAACAGGCGAAACACTTGTTTATCCGGCGTACCTCCAGTTTTCGGAACAAAACCTTGAGAAGGGTATCGGGCTGCTTGCAGAAAAAGGTGCAAAAAAGATAAAGATCATGCCAATGTTCTTGTTTGACGGAATACATGTCACCATGGATATTCCCAATGAATTAAATGAGATAAGGGATAAATTTCCCGGAATCGACATTAAAATGAGCAGGCATATAGGTGATGATGATAAGCTGGTAGATATCATTGTGGATAGAATAAATTCCATAGCTTGATGGGAGTGTTACTCTGATGAAGATACCCGGAGTAGTGATCGCAGGAACAAACAGTGGTAGCGGGAAGACAACCATAACCGCAGGAATAATGGCAGCCCTGGTGAAAAAAGGTCTGAAGGTGCAGCCCTATAAGGTGGGGCCTGATTACATAGACCCTATGTTTCACTCCTTCGTTACGGGAAGGCATTCAAGAAATCTGGACAGCTGGATGCTGGACAAGGATGTGGTGCTGCACCTGTTTGCGAAAAATTCTGCAGGAGCGGATATAGCTGTCATTGAAGGGGTCATGGGACTCTATGACGGTTTCGGAGGGACTTCTACCGTAGGCAGTACTGCCCATGTAGCAAAAATCGTTAAAACCCCGGTAATACTTGTAATAAATGGAGAGGGCACTTCCATGAGCCTTGCCGCGACAGTTAAAGGCTTTAAAGAATTTGATCCCGACCTGAATATCCAGGGTATTATTATAAACAATATCAAGACAGAAACTCATTACTATATATTAAAGGAAGTAATCGAAGAATACACAGGCGTGAAGGTGGTCGGCTATCTTTCCAAGGCTGACAGATTCAGTCTTACAAGCAGACACTTAGGGCTGATACCGAGTGGTGAGGTAAAAGGTTTGCAGGAAAAAATCGGTGCTCTGGCAGAAGAAGTTTTCAAAACGATTGATCTTGAGCTTCTGCTAAAGATTGCAGGACAAAAGGAAGAAATCCATGACAGATTACATAATATACCGGGGAATATGAAGCCTGAGCCACGGGATAAGCCCAGGGTTGCAGTTGCCTGGGACAAAGCCTTCAATTTTTATTATAAAGATAATCTTGAGCTGCTGGAAAGCTTAGGGGCAGAGCTTGTATATTTTAGTCCCGTAGAACATGAAGAGCTTCCTGAGAATTTGGATGGGCTCTACATCGGAGGAGGATACCCGGAGATATGGGCAAAGGAGCTGGAGGGGAACCTTGCTATGAAAGAAGAAATCAGGCGGGTTGTTAATAGAGGAATACCTGCCTATGCAGAATGCGGCGGGCTGATGTACATGGCAGAAAGCATTACGGACAGGGATGGAAATTCTTTTAAAATGACAGGGATTATACCGGGCAGGAGTGTAATGACCACAAAGCTTCAAAGGTTCGGATATGTAGAGCTGGAGATAAAAGCCGGATGCGTACTTTCAGAGAAGCCTACAGGGGTGAGGGCACATGAGTTCCATTACTCATCCATCATTGTGGAAGGTGATTGTAACAGCTGTTATAGGGTGTTAAAGCACAGGAAAAATAAAGAGCAGCTTTCCTGGGGATGCGGATATAAGGTAAACAATCTTCTGGCAGGCTACCCCCACATTCATTTCTGGGCAAATACCGGACTGGCAGAAGGGTTTGTGGAGAATTGCATACGTTACAGGGCTTGCAAGGGATATTTGTAAGAAAGGGATTCATACCGATATGCAAAATGAGAGTAGAGAGTCGAAATCTTTAAAAAAAGGGAAATCAATCATGATACAGGGGACGGCCTCTTCCGTGGGCAAGAGCATTGTTACTGCAGGTCTTTGCAGGGTATTCAAACAGGATGGGTATGGGGTTGCACCTTTCAAGTCTCAGAATATGGCCTTAAATTCTTTTATTACCCGAGAGGGAAAAGAAATGGGCAGAGCTCAGGTAGTTCAGGCTGAAGCAGCCGGGAAGGAACCTTCTGTAGAAATGAACCCTATTCTTCTGAAACCTACCACAGACAGCAAAGCTCAGGTCGTGATAAACGGGGAGGTTTACCGCAATATGTCGGCAGTTGAATATCACAACTTCAAACCAGAGCTTGCTGAGATGATAAGAAAAATATTCAAGGGGCTTGCAGACAAAAACGATATTGTTGTCATTGAGGGTGCAGGAAGCCCGGCAGAAATAAACCTTAGAGATAAAGATATTGTGAATATGGGTATGGCAGAGATTGCAGACGCTCCGGTCATCCTGGTAGGAGACATAGACAAAGGTGGGGTATTTGCTGCTCTTGCCGGTACAATGCTTTTGCTTACTGATGAAGAACGTGCCAGGGTAAAAGGAGTAATCATCAATAAGTTCAGAGGAGACATAGAAATTTTAAAGCCAGGTATACGCATGCTTGAAGACATAATAAAGATTCCCGTTCTGGGTGTACTTCCATACACAAAATTGAATATTGAAGATGAGGATAGTCTGGCTGAGAAGTTTAACAATAAAATGGGAAGTCAAAAGGGTGAGATAGACATTGCAATAGTAAAAATTCCTCATATCTCCAATTTTACTGATTTTAACGTACTTGAAAATATAGATAATGTAAAGGTAAGGTATGCAGATAGCGTATCAGAGCTTGGCACACCTGATATGATTATACTTCCGGGCTCTAAAAACACTATTGAGGACATGCTTTTTATAAGGGAGACCGGATTGGAAAGGGAAATCAAAAGACTTCATACTGAAGGGTCGATAATTTTTGGTATCTGTGGAGGTTACCAGATGCTCGGAATAGACATTGAAGATCCACTAAAAACAGAATCAAATCTGCTAAGAATAGAGGGTATGGGGCTTCTGAACACAAGGACTGTTTTTCAGCAAAAGAAGATAACGACGCGGGTGCAAGGCTCTGTTTGTAATAGCGAAGATTTGCTTGATGGCCTTAGTGATGTTGTTATAGAGGGATATGAAATACATATGGGTACGACGGACTACATGGAAGGCTGCATACCTTTTCTTAGAATAAGCAGGGTTTTAGAGAGGAAAGAGTCCTGCAGCGGTGGAATAAGGAATACTGAAGGTACAGTATTCGGAACTTACATACATGGCATTTTTGACAGCATGGTCTTTACGACAGGCTTTATAAATAATCTGAGAAAGCGCAAAGGTCTGAAACAGCTCCGACAGAGTGATAACCTGGATTTCAAGGCTTACAAGGAAGAACAGTATGACAGACTGGCAGCACTGATCAGAGAGAATCTTGATATGAATAAGATATACGAAATTATTAACATATAATCAAACGAATTCTTATATTTTCTTATATGTTTTTTCGATCATTAGCGCTTCAAGACTTAGAGCCTGTAAATTTTCCATAAAGCGAGGCTATATGCTCTTGGAACGGGACTTACAATTAAAACCAACTGGCACAATAGTTGCGGTATATAGGGGGAATACAATTGGCAGAATATCTTCTTCTGGATGTGGCAATTGCATATGTGATTGATCTTATAGCAGGCGACCCTTATTGGCTTCCGCATCCTGTCAGGTTTATCGGCTGGTTGATAAAACACACTGAAGTGTGTCTGAGGAAAAGAATAGAGAAAACTGTTAAGGGAGCTGTTGAAAGAAGAAAAGCCGAAAGAAGGGCAGGTATGGCATTAATGCTCATAGTTGTTGCGTCAACCTTCCTTATTGTACTGGCAATCCAAGAACTGGCCGCAATGCTTCACCCGGCAGCCTTCCATATAGTGAACATATATTTCATTTACTCGGCTCTGGCAGCCGAATGCCTGGCTGATGAGGCAAGGAAGGTATATAAGGTACTAAAGACAGGGGATATGGATGAATCCAGAAAGAGACTATCTATGCTGGTGGGAAGGGAAACTAAGAATCTGAACCGGCAGGAAATAACCAGAGGAGTAGTGGAGACAACTGCTGAAAATACAGTTGATGGGGTCATTTCACCACTTATTTATGCAATAGCAGGCTCATTATTTGGTGTTGGAGCTCCAGTGGTCTATGCTTTCAAGGCTATCAGTACATTGGACTCCATGGTAGGCTATATGAATGACAAATACATAAACCTTGGCATGTTTTCCGCAAGGACCGATGATGCGGCTAATTATTTGCCTGCAAGATTTTCCGGTATACTTATACCTGCCAGTGCTCTAATATGCGGGATGAGTTTTTCCAAAAGTTTTTCAATAATGATTAGGGACAGGAGAAACCATAAAAGTCCTAACTGTGCTTATCCTGAAGCGGCTGTTGCCGGTGCTCTGGGTATCAGGATAGGAGGTACCAATATATACTTTGGGAAGGCAGTAGAAAAACCTACAATAGGTGATGCAGAAAGGGATATCAGTATTGAGGATATCCCCAGGACAATACTGCTTATGTATGTTTCTTCGGCCTTGACTTTGATTATCGGTCTTATTTCAGCTATGGTCATAAAAAAGATTATTTTCTAAGGATGGACATTTATGAACGGGACAATGAAAAATCCACATGGGGGAGACATATACAAGGCATCAAGGGTATATGGCTATGATGTTAATGATATTCTGGATTACAGTGCAAATATCAATCCTTTTGGAATACCTGACGGTCTGAGGGAGAAAATAATTTCTGCAGTTGACTGTCTGGTGAATTATCCCGATCCGGATTGTACAAGATTGAGAGAGGCAGCTTCCCTTTACCTGGCAATACCTGAGGAAAGCATAGTCTTTGGAAATGGAGCCTCAGAAATCATATTTCTGCTTTTTGAGGAATTAGCCCCAAAGAAGGTGATTATACCTGCACCGACCTTTTCCGAATATGCCAAAGCTGCTTCCAGGATTGGTGCGGAAGTATGCCATTTTAAACTGAGAGAAGAGGCGGGATTCGGATTGGATGTTGACGAACTGATAAACCGGATGACAGACGAAACAGATGCTGTTGTCATATGCAATCCAAACAACCCTACATCTGCACTGGTCTCAAGAGAGGCACTAAAGCGCCTTATAGAGCATGCTTACAAAAAAGGTATAAAAATAATAATAGATGAGGCCTTTATAGAGCTTACAGATGACCCCGGTGCGAATACAATTATTGATTACACCAAGGAGTATGATAATCTCTTTGTGGTAAGGGCATTCACAAAGATTTTTGCTATTCCGGGCCTGAGATTGGGCTATGGAGTAGGAAACAGGGAAACAGTGGGCAGGCTGTGGGAAAGGAAACCGGCCTGGTCCGTAAATTCACTTGCTTGCTGTGTGGGCGAATATCTGGGGGAAAGTGGCGAATACCTGAAAAAAACGGCTAAGTGGATTTCTGAGGAAAAGCTGTGGTTTTACGAGGAATTAACAAAAATTCAGGGAATAAGGGTATTTAAGCCCGAGACAAATTTCATTCTGATAAAGCTTGCGGATCTGGATATAAGTTCGTGGAAGCTGAGGGAGCTATGTGCTCAAAGAGGAGTATTGGTAAGAGATGCAAGTAATTTTACATTTTTGAATGACAGGTTTATAAGAGTAGCAATTAAAGATAGACAAAGCAATACAAAATTTTTAAAGATATTTAAAGAGCTATTGGAAGGTGGTTTTCGTGGATAAAGGTTATGTCCATATATATACAGGCGATGGTAAAGGTAAAACTACGGCGGCGGTTGGGCTTGGTTTCAGGGCTTATGGCAGGGGGTTCAGGGTTTTGCTGGTACAATTCCTGAAGAATGAGCCGACAGGAGAAATCATGGCTATAGAAAAACTGGATTCCCGCTTCCGGTATTTCAGGACAAAAAAGGTAAAAGGCTTCTTTTTTAGTATGAATGAAGAGCAAAAGCAGGAGCTGAAAAAGTCTGAACAGGAAGCCTGGGAATACGCAGCAAAAGCTGTAATGTCCAGTAAATGGGATATGGTCATACTGGATGAGGTCATTGGATCAATCAATAATAAGCTTGTTGATCTTGTGGCTGTTAAAGATCTGATAAAATCTAAACCTGAAGGAATTGAGCTTGTTCTTACAGGCAGGAATGCACCGGAAGAACTGAAGCAGTTGGCTGACTACGTGTCCGAAATAAAGGCGGTAAAACATGTTTTTAGCAGGGGTATACCTGCAAGAGAAGGGATTGAGGATTAAGAAATATTTTTATGAAGCTTAATGATACGAATACATTACTAAATTAATCTGTTGTGCTGGTTGATTTAGAACAGGAGATTATTATGATTTATGATAAAGCAATAAGCTCGATAGAGCAATTGGATATGGCAGCTATGAAAAAAGCCCAGACCCGGTTGGACAGCCTTACAAAGCCTCTGGGGAGCCTGGGGCGTCTGGAGGAAATTGTTAAACAACTTGCCGGAATTACGGGCAATCCGTTCCCAGTCGTTAATAAGAAAGCTGTCATAATTATGTGTGCTGATAACGGGGTTGTGGAAGAAGGGGTAAGCTCGTGCCCCAAAAATGTTACTTCTATAGTAACTCAGAATTTTATGAAAGGTTTTACAGGTATAAATGTACTTGCGAGACATGCAGGGGCAGATATAGTTACAGTAGATATAGGGGTGGATGATGACATTGTATGTCCGGGCATACTGAACCGGAAAATCAGAAAAGGTACATGGAATATGGCTAAAGGTCCTGCTATGACCAGGGATGAGGCTATAAAGGCTATAGAGACCGGAATTGAAATAGTAAAAGGGCTGAAAGAGGAGGGCGTAAATCTTCTTGGAACAGGTGAAATGGGAATAGGAAATACTACTACAAGCAGCGCTGTAGCTGCTGTTCTTACCGGAAGCCAGGTGTGGGACATGGTGGGAAAGGGAGCTGGATTGACGCAGGAAGGGTTGGAAAACAAGGCTGAAGTTATACGAAGAGCAATAGAAATAAACAATCCCGATTCTGGAGAACCGCTAGATGTACTAGCAAAGGTTGGAGGATTCGATATTGCAGGTCTTGCCGGCTGCTTTCTTGGGGCAGCATTATACAGAGTACCTATACTGATCGACGGTTTTATTTCTGCTGCCGCAGCACTTGTAGCTATAAAGATAAATCCGGCATGCAGGAACTATATATTTCCTTCACATGGATCTGCAGAGCCGGGAAGTAAAAAAATAATGCAGGAATTAGGGTTTGAGCCAATGTTGCAGCTTGAAATGCGTTTGGGAGAGGGTACAGGGGCCGCACTGGGATTCCATATCATAGATGCTGCAGTTGCAGCGTATAGCCAGATGGGGACCTTTGGTGATGCAAATATAGAACAGTACGAGCCTTTAGAGTAAGACCCGGCATAATAAAGTAACAAGCGGGAGACTTGATTAATTCAGTTTGCTGTTTAAAAAATATCGATAAAGAACGAGTATAATTTATTAAAAACCAGTAAAAATTAATAAATGAATGAATATATTGCATAATTCTATATAAATCATGATTTCAGGCATATTTGTCAGGTTGCAAAAGCCGGTAGGTGGTGATATCCTATTAAAGCTGTCGCCGCCGATAACACGACGGTAGAGCTGCCTGAGAACTAGATACTAACGTTCTGGGTAACCTGGAAAAAAGAAACAACGAAAAAGTTGTTGACATAACCAAGACAGTGTGTTAAGATGTAAATCCGCCGCGAGAAACGGCGGGATGGACTTTGAAAAGTGAACAGTGTATGAAACAACATGCAAATGTTGAAGGAACTCGAACAATAAATTTGAGTAAG